>JBEBXQ010000140.1:0-12044 GCA_040391535.1 Telluribacter sp.
ATATCCTATAATTGCTACATTATTTTTGTACGTAAATATTTATTCCTACTTCATTTGTCATCAATAAAATTTATCTTTTTTATAGATATAAACAGAAGGATATATCAGAATTATTATCTCTCATTGTAAAAAATACACAAACAATATTTTGTTAATACTAAAAAATGCTGTAAATTAAATATAATTTTAAATTATGGAGATTGGAATGGTTGGTATCATATGTGGAATTTGACTCCAGGCTCTAATAATACATATGATAGTTGGTTACGTGCAAGACTTGGAGTTATTCCTTAATTAACTATATATTTATAAAATGATAAATTACCATGAAAACTTATAATGATTTATTAACGAAATACTGCATTTACACACTAATAGTTGTGTTATGTAATACTTTATTAAGTTGTCTTATGGGTGCTCCGGAACCAGTAGTTGTTCATCTTGGCGGAAGCTGGAAATGGGATAAAACGTATAACAGAGACAGTAAAATAATCGAAGAATCATCTTCTGTTTTATTTAAATCTCTCAGAATCGATAATATCAATATAGATGGAAATAATGGTCGGGTATTCCGTTTTTACACTAATGGTGTAAAAACGGACTCTTTGTTTATGTATAATAGTCCCACTAATCCGATGGAGGATAAAAAAGATAATACACTTTATATCAATGCAGTAGATAATGAAGGGAATAATGCCATAATCAGAAGTACTTTCTTTTTTTCAAAGGGCAAATACGACCCTGACAAAATGATAATTAATATACAGACAAATACTGATATATATAAAGCTAGTGCCGATACTATTCAAATCGAATATTTAAGTGATAATCTTTAATAAGTAAGTCCATCACAAGCTGTTCAAAAAATGAAACCACCAAAAGAATATTTTATCTTTAAAATCGCTGCATAAATATTCCGGTTTTTAAACGGAAAGAGCAGAATAATAATAAATAATTTCACGAATGTTTACTTCAGGAGAATTGATAAATAAAAAGCCTGAAGGACTGAAATGATTATAGAAAATGAAATGAGCATTCCCTGCAAAACCCCCAAGGGGTGATATTTTTCCGTTCCCCTGATCAAACAAATATATAGACAGTAAGACCGGCTAAATAAATCGTGATAAGGTCGGATATAGTTTTTCATAATCTGTCTATTCACAACTGCCAACAAAGCACTTTTGTAAATGATATTGCCTTTCCTTTTAAAAAAGGCATGGCTAAAGTAAGAAAATACTATACATAACAAATAATAATGTAAATATTTACAATAAAAATCCTATTTAAATTTATCTAAGAAGTGGACATTAAATGAAACGGCTCCAAACGATCCGAAACTTATGATCAACAGAGCAGAATAGGGAATTGTTTAGCAAGAGCACATGGATATTCAATATTTTTTATTGAAATTTAAATGTACTAATCACTCAATACCATGAACATACCAGCTCATCACCAGGTCATTATGCCTTATCTCATCATTAAAAATGCACAGTCATTTATTGATTTTACCCATCATGTTTTTGGCGCGAAAGTCGTGAATATGATGAAACGGGAAGATAATGATACGATTCAACACGCCGAAATAGATATTTCAGGAGCCACGGTTATGCTGGCTGAAGCCACCGAACAATGGAAAACCCAGAATGCCAACCTGTTTATTTACGTGGACAATGCTGACCATACCTATCAGATAGCCCTCAGCAATGGGGCCGCTTCACTGATGGAACCTGATACACAGGACTACGGAAGGGCCTGCGGAATAACAGACCCGTTCGGAAATGTATGGTGGATTACCTCTCTATAAATCCGCTTTCTGGGCGGCTTTCAGGCTGGTTTTCCGGGCAGCCATGCTGCTTAACAATACATAGCCAGCCAGACCTGAAATAATGGATCCGGTCAGGATTGCAAATTTCGCTTCCGACAAAATAAGGTGTTCACCAGGGAACGAAAGTATGGCAATGAAAATAGACATTGTAAATCCGATGCCGCCTAAGATACCTACACCCATAATATGCTTCCATTGCGCGTGAGAGGGCATTTTACATAAGCCCATTTTAACAAAAACCCAGGAAAACAAAGTGATACCCACCGGCTTGCCGATAAACAGGCCCAGAATAATACCCAGTCCAAGCGGGGTCGAGAGGCCTTCAACCATCCCGCTTTCAAATACAATGTTGGTATTAACCAACGCAAAAACCGGCATAATCAGATAATTGACCGGCTTTAACAAAATATGTTCCAGTTTTTCGAGGGGAGATTCACGGTCGTCCGCCGTAGTAGGTATCGCAAAAGCGGTCAGCACCCCCGCGATGGTAGCATGAATTCCTGAATGATGTATGAAATACCAGATAAACACCCCCGGAATAATATAAAAAGTCAGATTTTTAAAACCGGCTTTATTAAATGCCAGCATCAGTCCGAACAGGCCGGTCGCATAAAGCAGGTAGGTCAGGTGCAGCTCTGTTGAATAAAATACGGCAATCACCAGAATCGCCATCAGGTCATCGACAATGGCCAGAGCTGCCAGAAATATCTTCAGCGAGGCGGGGACTTTATCGCCCAGCATGGTAATAATGGCAAGTGCAAAAGCAATATCCGTAGCCATAGGTATTCCCCAGCCGGCTTCAGTAGCAGTACCATGATTAAAAAACTGATAGATCAGCATAGGAAAAATGACTCCTCCCATCGCAGCAACGACAGGCATACTGGCTTTTTGTAACGAGGATAATTCCCCTTCTACCAGTTCCCGTTTGATCTCAAGCCCCACCATCAGAAAAAAGACGGCCATCAGGCCATCATTAATCCAGGAGAGGACCGAATATTTTAACAGAATGCCGCCGGTTTCAAAGCCAAGCTCTGTTTCCAGCAGATTTTCAAAACCAGCCCCTAAAGGCGAGTTAGCGATAAGCAGTGAAACAATTACACACAGTAAGAGAAGAATACCACCGGAAGAGCCCGACTGAAGGAATTCCCTAAAGACTTTCAGATTAATTAGTTTTGCCATAAAGGCAAAGTTACAAATGCGGCATTACACATCACCCTTTTGATCAAAAAAAGTCTTCCCATTTTACAAATTCCAATTTATTCCGTCACAGGAACACAACTATTTTGCAGGAACCTGTATGTTTGTGCTCAGGCAGTGAAGAATACCGCATGACTGAATATCAGAAAATCAGATTAAAAGAGCTCAGGAAAAATACCGATCGGCTGATGCGTATCACCAGCCTGATCGTATCTGCTCTTATTCTGTATCAGATCGGCTATAACACAGACTTTGCAGTGGAGCGTGTGATCGTTACTTTGGTTACTTACACCTGCTATGGGTTTGCATTGTTATCTTTTCTGAGAGTAACGCTTTCTTTTCTGATTTCCAGAAAAATAACGATTCTGCATTCCAGTGAAATCATACTTTTTGTTTATCTGACACTCATCACCCTGCTCAATAATACCGATCTCAACATCGGGAGTCTGCATCTTATTCCGATTGAATGGATGTATCTGGGCATTTTCAGTGTTACGATTATCGAACTGTCAAAAAGCAGCATGTTTTTCGACCAGTTTTACTTCAATCCTACCCTGCTGTTTGTACTCAGCTTTCTGGGGCTTATCCTGACCGGAACCATGCTGCTCATGTTACCTAATTCAACCATCGGACGCGATCTTAGTTTCGTAGACGCGATGTTTATGGCTACCAGTGCGGTTTGTATTACCGGTTTATCGGTGGTGGACATTTCCTCCCGCTTTACAGAATACGGGCAAATTGTGCTGATTACACTGGTGCAGCTCGGTGGTCTGGGAATCATGACCTTCACCGGTTTTTTCGGTTATTTTTTCTCAGGTGGTTTTTCCTTTAAAAGTCAGCTGATGTATACCGAACTGATCGGTGAAAACAAGGTTGCTTCGGTGATCAGGACATTATATAAAATCATTTTCATCACGCTGTTCTTTGAACTGATCGGGGCTGTATTGCTGTATCTGAGTGTGGATCCTGACCTTTTTAATAATGAGCGCGACCGCATTTATTTCGCCATTTTCCATGCAGTATCCACTTTCTGTAATGCCGGATTTTCAACACTTCCGGGAGGACTTCATCATGACCAGATCCGGTTTGATTATCCGCTACTGCTTATTTTCACAGCCTTATTTATACTTGGCGGGCTCGGGTTTGGCATTGTATTCAACACCTACAATTTTATCAAAAACTGGTTCATTAACATTTTCCGGAAAATAGTATACCGGCAGCCCTTCCGTTTTAAGGCCTGGGTCATTGGATTCAATTCCCGCATTATAGGCTATACATCACTTTTTTTAACATTGTTCGGACTTATAACAGTGTTTTTACTTGAATATAATAATGCTCTCGAAGAACACTCTTTTACCGGAAAAATAGTTTCTGCCCTTTTCATTGGTTCAGCTCCGCGGTCAGCAGGTTATAACATTATTGAAATGAGTCAGCTGGCAACACCTACCATTATGATCATCATGTTGCTGATGTGGATCGGGACTGCTCCCGGTTCCACGGGTGGTGGAATCAAGATCACTACTTTTGCTGTTGCGGTGCTTAATATTGTCAGCATCGCCAGAGGGAAAGACCGGGTGGAAATATTCAGAAGAGAAATCAGCCCCGATTCATTAAGGCGTGCTTTCTCAATTATATCACTTTCCCTGCTCTCGTTAGGAATTTCTGTGCTCATCTTGTCCATAACCGACGGAGAGAAAGGGCTGTTCCCGCTGGCTTTTGAATGCTTTTCAGCTTATGGAACGGTGGGGTTAAGTCTGGGTATTACCCCCGAACTCAGTAACGCAGGCAAAATTGTACTGGTTTTTACGATGTTTATCGGGCGGGTAGGCACACTGACACTTCTCGTTGCCTTTGTTAAAAATACCCATCCTAAAACCTACCACTATCCGAGTGAACACATGACCTTCTGAAGGTTTCTTTCGTTTTCTGTATAAATTGCAGGCATTAATCCAGGTCGGGTCTTAAAGTTAAAGTGTATGAAGTTTATCGTTTTCGGGTTAGGGATTTTCGGGAAATCGTTATCGGTCAGGCTCACTGAGCTGGGACATGAGGTCATCGCCATTGACAAAAACCCTCAGAAAGTAGAGCAGCTGAAAGAAAAAATCACTCACACGGTATGCATGGATTCCACTGACCGTGAAGCCGTAAACGCATTGCCCATGAAGGATGCCGATGCCGTGATTGTAGCCATTGGTGAGGATGAAGCCTCCTCTTTGCTTACAACGGCGTTGCTGAAGCAGCTGGGAATCAAAAGAATTGTGGGCCGTGTGGTGTCGGATCTGCAGAAGACCGTCCTTGAAGCCATGCAGATAGACGATTATGTATTACCCGAAGAAGAGTCTGCCGAAAAACTGGCTATCCGGCTTTCCAATAAAGGAGTGGTAGACTCCTTTACCGTTTCAGAAAAATACAGTATCATCGAAATCAGAGTTCCGGAAAAATACATCGGAAAAACCCTGGACGAAGTAGATTTCCCCAACCGGTTTCAGGTGATTGTCCTGACCACCCTCAGTGTCACGAAAAGATCAGATGAAGGCGTAACCAAAATTACCAAACGCGCCAACGGCCTTGCCACACCGGGTACCGTTCTGAATACAGACGATATTATGGTACTTTTCGGTGAAATGAAAGATATTACCCGCTTAATGAATAATGCCGGGCAATAAAATGTACCCGGCATTCATTGAATATGCTCCCATAATTTCTTTAGCAATTTTCATGCTAAGCCTCTGACTGACACGGCCGGTGCAAAGGCGAAGGTTAAACACAAAACTGCGCTTAACCGCATTTGGAAGAGCCGCAGTCTTTACAAGACAGACAACCTTCCTGATAAATCAGATTTGTAGAATTACAATTCTGACATTTTTGTTTTTTTACTTCGGTTCCATCGGGCACATAACGTTTCAGGGCACGTACCACTCCGTTTTTCCAGGTATTGATCGATTCGGAATCCAGCTGAAGACTGGTGATCAGATCCACCACTTTCTCAATAGGCATACCATGCCTTAAAGTACTTGAAATCAGCTTGGCATAATTCCAGTATTCCGGATTGAACTTATACGATAAGCCCTCAATAGTGGTTTTGTAACCCCGTGTATTTTTATACTGGAAATCATAACGCGAACTGCCGTCAGCTTCCCGGTTTTTAATGATCACACCTTCGTTAACCCAACGCGGAATCAGTATGCCGTCTTCATCATCGGCAAACCCTGTAAAAATCTCATAAGGCTGATCATCGATCAGTCCGATAAAAGCAATCCATTTATCCTTTTTATTCTGGAAGCGGACCACATCAGCATCCAGCACCTGCGGACGAATAATCGGGAAATGATTCGCCAGCAGGATTTCCGGCTCGTCTTTTTCTTCATTGGCAGACACCAGCACGCCTGACCTTGAGCCGTCACGATATACCGTCACACCTTTACACCCAGCCCTCCAGGCCTCCATATAGCACTCACCGACAACCTCTTCACTGACATCACCGGGCATATTAATCGTAACGCTGATGGAGTGATCCACCCATTTCTGAATAGCCCCCTGCATCTGTACCTTTTTCAGATAATCCACATCATTGGAAGTCGCTTTATAATAAGGCGACTGGCTTACCAGGTCATCCAGATCTTTCTGTGAATAATTGACATCAATAGCATGGCCGTTCACCTCCATCCATTGTTTGAACCGATGATGAAAAACCGGATATTCTTCCCATGAATCCCCTACTTCATCCACAAAATCAACCCGTACATCCTTATCATTGGGATTGACTTTCCTTCTTCTTTTATATACCGGCAAAAATACCGGCTCAATACCGGAAGTAGTCTGTGACATCAGGCTTGTAGTGCCGGTAGGAGCAATCGTCAGCAGAGCAATGTTCCTTCTCCCGTATTCCAGCATTTCATAATAAAGCTGGGCATCGGCTTCTTTAAGCCGCAGTATAAACGGATTATTCTTTTCACGCTCCGCATCAAAAATGGCAAAAGGACCTCTTTCTTTTGCCGCGTGCACCGATGCACGATACGCTTCCAGTGCAATGGTTTTATGGATATTTACCGCAAAATCAATCCCCTCGTCACTGCCATAGCGTAATCCAAGCGCGGCCAGCATATCACCCTCGGCCGTAATTCCGATACCGGTACGGCGCCCTTCCAGTGTTTTATGGCGGATGTTCAGCCAGAGGTTTCGTTCAATTCTTTTCACTTCTTCCTCTTCCGGGTCTTCATCAATCTTTTGCAGAATGGTGTCAATTTTTTCCATTTCAAGATCAATGATATCATCCATCATCCGCTGTGCGGCTGCGATATGTTTTTTGAAAAGGTCGAAATTAAAAGACGCCTCTTTCGTAAACGGCTGGTCAACATACGAAAACAGGTTAATGGCCAGCAGACGACAGGAATCATATGCGCAAAGCGGGATTTCACCGCATGGATTTGTAGAAATCGTCTCATATCCCAGATCTGCATAGCAATCCGGTACTGATTCCCTTAAAATAGTATCCCAGAACAGTATTCCGGGTTCGGCAGATTTCCAGGCATTGTGCACAATCTTTTTCCAGAGATCTCTGGCGTTGATCTGCTTACTGTACATCGGATTTTCACCGGTGATAGGATATTGCTGAACATAAGCGTCACCGGCATCAACGGCTCTCATAAATGCATCGTCAATACGCACAGAGACATTGGCGCCAGTCACTTTACCCTGCTCAAGCTTTGCATCAATAAAACTCTCGGCGTCAGGGTGACGGATGGCTACAGAAAGCATTAATGCCCCTCTCCGGCCATCCTGCGCCACTTCACGTGTAGAGTTGGAGTACCTTTCCATGAAAGGTACAATTCCGGTGGAAGTCAATGCCGAGTTTTTAACAGGGGATCCTTTGGGCCGGATATGTGATAAATCATGGCCTACACCTCCCCGCCTCTTCATTAACTGAACCTGCTCCTGATCAATTTTCATGATTCCACCGTAAGAATCAGAAGAGGTCCCGTTGCCAATTACAAAACAGTTCGACAATGAAGCAATCTGGAAAGGATTTCCAATACCCGTCATCGGACTTCCCTGCGGAATTATATATTTAAAATTGCGGATCAGATCGAAAATTTCATTTTCGCTTAAGGGGTTAGGATAACGGACTTCAACCCGTGCGATTTCGCGGGCTATCCGTCTGTGCATATCATCAGGTGTACTTTCAAAAATGTTTCCCGCCGAGTCCTTAAGAGCGTATTTATTGACCCATACACGAGCGGCAAGATCATCCCCGTTGAAGTATTCCAAAGAGGCCTGAAAAGCTTCATCTGACGTAAAAGTTTTCTGATTTTCAAGTGTTTCCATTCAGTGCAGATTTTTTCGTTGATACTACACAAATGTAACAAAATTAAACCCATTGTTGTTACGTACTAAAATAAAAGTTTGCAAATATTTTTTATAACTATCTGTCTTAATGAGACTTAATTTTTCAATCTTCCAAAAAGTTTACAAAAACCGAAAATCTAACACCTGTAGATGTTTCTTTTCTGTGAATATTTTTATAGCCCGTCAATCTAAAAAGATGACACTTTCAATAAGAAACTCCGGATCAGCAACTTAAAAATATCTTTCCGTTCTGAACACCCCGAAAGCATCCCGGGCGTTCGCATCATGTAACACTCAATGCCACCGTTGATAAGCCAATCATTTTATCTGTTTTCCTGAAATTTCTATATTTGGGAAGCTGTTCATCTTACATCCATCCTTCAATGAAAAAACAAGACATTATCACTACTCCATCATTTTTCAGGACCTACATTCAGAAAGCACCTGATCTGGATATCATTGAGGCATTGAAAGCAACTGCTGATCTGACCGGCTTTATTCCGGAACAGGCACTGGAAAAGTACCGGGATTATGCCTACGCTCCGGGTAAATGGACGGTCGCGGAAGTGTTGCAGCATATCATCGATACGGAAAGGGTTTTTGCCTACCGTGCCCTGCGGTTCGGACGGAATGACACTACTGAGCTGCCGGGATTTGACGAAAACCTGTTTGCTCAAAACGCGGATGTCAGTCACCGTACCATTGAAGATTTGCTTGAAGAATTCAATATCGTCAGAAAAGGTACTATCCTGATGTTCAAAGGGTTTACTGACGAAGCCTTATTGCGCAAAGGTGTTTCCAATAAGAACGAAATCGATGTGCTGGCGCTGGGCTTTACCGCAGCCGGGCATGTTGTCCACCATACAGATATTTTAAAGCAGCGTTATTTTACAACCTGATGACCTGACAGGTGACGGGTTAAAGTCCGTTGCTTACCCATTGCATAATCAGAGCGGTCAGATACCCGCAATAGGTTCCGATGGCATAGCCCAGTATGGCCAGCAGTACACCTACCGACGCCAGTGTGGGATGAAATGCAGCCGCCACTACCGAGGCCGAAGCGGCTCCGCCAATGTTGGCCTGACTGCCCACAGCCATAAAAAAGAAGGGGATTTTCAACAGCTTTGCCACGATGATCATGAGAGTTGCATGAATACCGATCCAGATAATGCCAATGGCAAATAAGCCGGGGTTATCCAGTACAGCGCCGAGATCCATCTGCATACCTATAACTGCTATCAGTACGTACAGGAACAGAGAGCCAATTTTGGAGGCACCTGCCTGCTCTACCTTTCTTAATGGTGTGACTGACAATACAATACCGATAAAGGTCGCTATAGAAATAACCCAGAAAAACCCGGAAGTGAGGCTGTATTTTGCCAGTCCGGGATGGTTTTCAGCTAAATAAGGGGCAATTATATCTGCCATGAAATGGGCAATGCCCATAGCTCCGAAACCCACTGCGGCAATGTTGATATAGTCTCTGAAAGAAGGATTACGCTGCTCTGAAGTCTGCTTTGCTTCCAGTTGCTGCTGAATATGATCAATAACCCGGCTGTCGGCTTTTAATAGTTTATCCATGCGATGTACATTGGCGGCACCGAAAATCAGCAATGCCATCCATAACTCCGCCACCAGTACATCAACTGCCACCATCTGGGAAAAAAGTGCGGCACTCGGTTCAAAAACTTCTTTCAGGGCAGTCTGATTAGCCCCTCCGCCAATCCAGCTCCCGGCAATAGTGGCCAGCCCGCGCCATACTTCGTCGGCACCCGACCCGGCAATGGTTCCGGGGCTGACCGTACCTACAATCCAAAGCGCAACGGGTCCGCCGATCATCACACCCACTGTACCGGTAAACATCATGATCAGTGCCTGCGGCCCGAGTTTCACAAGGGCCCTGAAATCCATTCCGATTGTAAACAAAACCAGACAGGCCGGTAACAGGTATTTTGAAATCACCGGATACAGCTGCGAATCATGCCCATTAACAATTCCGAAAGAATTGAGCAGACCGGGAATGAAATAACAAAGCAGCAACGGAGGGATTACCTTATAAAATTTAGAAAAAAAACCTCCTTCCAGCGAAGCGGTATAAAAAATCAGGGCAAGAATAATAAACAGAATTCCGAGGATGGTTGCGTCATTTGTAATCATAAAATCAAATTCAATGCCTGATAAATGTTAAAAAGATTAAGTAAGGGTGTGTAAACGGGTTAGTAAAATCGTCAGGAAACTAAAATGGCCGGCCTGATGCAAAAGCTAAAATAGCTGAAAATAACCAATAATCAATATGGGTAGAACAACGCAGCACCCTTATCATTTCTGATCCCTTTCCGATTCATCACAATGGAAATACGCTCCCTTCTCTCTGAACGATTACACCTGTCCCATAACAATAATCCCCGGAAAATTCAGAAATTTGCCGCTGAATGATCAGCCATCCCGTTCCATATATTGACATCCATACCCACCGGCATCCTGACGATCCGGAAGTATTTGCCCTGGTTAACCGGGTGGCAGGGAAAGATCTGCCCTGTAACGGGCCACAAAGCCTGGGGATTCATCCGTGGTATCTTTCAGCTGAAAACGCTGAAGAGCTGAAGGAGATGATGCTGAATCAGGCATCTGACCCTTGCGTTTCAGCCATCGGGGAATGTGGGCTGGATAAGATTTGCAGGACAGATATGAATCTCCAGACGGCTGTTTTCCGGTTTCAGGTAGATCTCGCTAACGAACTGGAAAAACCGTTGATGATTCATTGTGTGAAAGCATTTCAGGAAATTTTTCAGGTATTGAAGGCGGCAGGGAACCGTGTTCCGGTTATATTTCACGGGTTTAATAAAAACCGGTTGCTGGCACACGACCTCATTGAAAAGGGTCATTATCTGTCCTTCGGACAGGGCTTATTACACGAAAGAACCCGGCAGGTATTCGCGGGCTGTCCTCCTCACCGTGTTTTCCTGGAAACCGATGATGCGTACCTTTCCGTTAAAGATATATACGCTGTCGCTGCCCGCACGCTCCATCTATCTGCAGGCGAATTACAAACCCGGATCCACAGAAACTATCAGCAATTATTTCATAAATCAGGTACTTTTTAACAATCCGATGAATACAGACTGGCTATCGCGCTCTGAAAAACTTATTGGTCAGACGGCCATCGAAAAACTGAATAATGCCCATGTGATGGTCCTCGGACTGGGCGGTGTAGGCTCCTACGCAGCTGAATTTATATGCAGGGCCGGTGTCGGGGAAATGACCATCGTAGACGGCGACATCGTAGACCCTACCAACCGTAACCGGCAGTTACCGGCACTTGCCACCAATCACGGTGTACCTAAAGCCGATATTATGGCTGAACGCCTGCTGGCTATTAATCCCGAACTTAAACTGAATATAGTCAAGGACTTTATGGTGCCTGATACATTATCCGCCCTGCTGGACAGGAATCCGGATTATGCCATCGACGCCATTGACAGCATTACACCCAAAATCGCGTTTATCAGAATGGCTTTCGAACGGAAAATCCCGTGGGTAAGCTCCATGGGTGCAGGCGGGAAGATGGACCCTACCCTTCTCAAAGTAGCCGATATCAGTGAAACTTACAATTGTAAGCTGGCGCACTATACCCGGAAAATCCTCCGCAGAAGCGGTATCAGGTCGGGTGTAA
>JBEBXQ010000141.1:0-11922 GCA_040391535.1 Telluribacter sp.
AAACAGACTATTACATTTACATATTTTATAATGTAAGATTTTTGTAAGGTCTGTTTTACACTACTATTTTCCTTCTTCTACTAAGTTTAGTACCGGATTATTTCCGGGAGAAGACAAAAATGCTCCCTCTCCGGATTGAATAGGATCTATCAATAAAATTACTGTTACCCGTCTGAATTTCTCCGTGCATTCAGAAGCATTGATAATAAAATTAACCGTTATATGTATCCCTCCTCATTTTTACAATTTTCAGCCATCAGAAATATTCTTTACTCTTTCGTATTAATCTTGCTATCCTGTATCGTCAGGAGTGGGCCTGCAAGCGTCATACCTGAATCTCAGATCACGGCTATAACGGCTGCCCGGTATGTCAACGCTGCCTTAACCACAGGCAATAATGACGGGTCTTCCTGGGAAAATGCCTATCAGGGAACAGGCGGATTATCGGAAGCGCTTTATGAGGCAAGCCAGGACGAAAGCATTCAGTACATACTGGTGGCCAAAGGAACCTATATACCGTCCCGCAGAGGTGATAATTACGAGAAAGGAGCCGCTGATGATAAAAACAATACCTTCGTACTGGTGGAAGGCGTGCAGGTCCTTGGCGGATTCGCAGGAACTGAAACCCATATTGACGAACGGAACCGGGGGGAAAATCAGACCATTCTGAGCGGTGAAACCGGCGACAACAATATTTATAATAACTGTTATCATGTACTTGTAAGTGTGGACAATACCCCGGCAACCGTACTGGACGGTTTCATCGTTACGCTGGGTTATGCAACAGACAACAACAGCCTTACAGTAAAAAATAAAACGATCCCGTCGTCCATAGGTTCAGGTATGTACAATCATACCTCATCCCCGACCATCCGGAATGTGGTGTTCACCTATAACAGCACCCTCTATCACGGAGCCGGCATTGTCAACGATAACTCATCCCCTGCTGTTACCAATGCGGTCTTCTTCCGGAACCTGTCCGACCTCTCGGCAGGTGCCATGTACAATATCAATGGTTCCCGCCCCCTTATCACCCACACAACATTTCACAGGAACTACGGTTGCGCGATCATCAATGATGCAGAATCGGGTGCCACAATTTATAATTCCATACTCTGGGGGAATACATCCTGGGAGTCTTCCATACCGGCAGATATCCTGGATCAATCCGGTTCAGGAACGGTGGTCAGAAATTCAGTGACTCAGGCTTTCGGTACACATGGTACTGATGGCATTATCAAGGAAGACCCTTTGTTTCTCAGCCTCAATCCGCCAAGTAATGTGAACGGGAAATGGATGACTCCTGAAGACGGCCTTACCCTCAAATCAAACTCCCCTGCCATTAATTCCGGTGATAATTCACTGATACCCGACGGAATTACGAGTGACATCACCGGTGCGGAGAGAATCAGTAATGGCCGCCCGGATATGGGTGCCTATGAATTTTCCTCTCCCTGTACCGACGCCACTGTACTGTATGTTGATTCATCAGCTACAACAGGTGGTGATGGCACAAGCTGGTCTACAGCATTTAAAACAGTAAAGGAAGCCCTTGATATTGCCAACCAATGTGCAGCGGTTGAAGAGATCAGAGTGGCAAAAGGCACTTATTATCCGACCACACTGGCAAATCAGGATCTTTCATTTGTTATCAGCCACCCTCTCAAAATTTACGGAGGCTATCCCTCCGGGGGAGGTACCCGCGATCACAGAACATACCTGAGTATTCTTGACGGAAACATCGGCGATCCGGAAATAGCTACCGATAACAGCTCACATATTATGATCATCGCAGGGATCAGCTCGCCCGACAGTGTTGTCATAGACGGACTTCTGTTTCAGAATGGAAGAACCATCGATTCGGGAGCCTCAGTGAACATTAACGGCATAGCAGTGCCCCGTATACTGGGCGGTGCGATCTATATAGGCAACAATGCGGACACGCCGGTTGTTGTCAGGAACAGTACTTTTACCCATAACTATTCATCAGAAAACGGTGGCGCTATCTATAGCCGTGAGAGCCGGGTAATCGTACACAGCTGTCGTTTCTTCAGTAACAATGCGATGGATCAGGCGGCAGGCATTTATGTATTTAAAGGTACGATACAAATTGCCAACAGCCTTTTTACCGGGAATATTTCAGGGGGACCGGGTGGAGCCATTACCTTAAATGAAGCCTCGGCATCTTCTCTGATCAGCTCTACTTTATATAAAAATCACAGTACGGGGACCACTGCCTATGGCGGAGCCGTAAACTGTGACAAAAGCAGCCTGGATATTTATAACACTCTTTTTGCCGCCAATACGTATGGTGGTCCCTCCACCTCTCCGGACAGGGAAAAAAGTGACATCGATGCTCATTCCGGCAGTACCCTTACCATCCGTAACAGCCTGATGCAAAGCGGCAGTCTGTATACGGATTGCCATAACTGCCTTGCTCCGGGAACAGACCCTCAGTTTACAGACGTCACATCGGCAGCACAGAACGGACTTGGTTTGCTTCCCGGGAGTGCTGCTATTGACCGGGGAGACAACGCCAGCCTCCCGGCATACATCATCAACGACCTTTCGGGAGCCGACCGTATCCGTGGTGAACAGACCGATATGGGTGCATTTGAAGCGGCTCCTTTAACGGGCCTTACCAGACTTTATGTCAATGAAGCTTTGGCTACAGGATCCAATAATGGTTCCGACTGGAAAAATGCCTTTTACAGTTCGAATGGCTTTGCCCGCGCCCTTGAATATGCCCGGAATAATGAAAGTGTAAAAGAGATATGGGTAGCCAAAGGAACTTACTATACCTACTGTCGCGCGGACAATCAAAGCAGTGCCAATCCATTGGATCCGAGCAATTCCTTCGTTCTTGTTAATGGTGTAGCTATATATGGTGGCTTTGCCGGGAATGAGGATGACCGGTCTCTCCGCGACTGGAAAACAAATATCACCATACTAAGCGGGGATCAGAACAAAAATAATATAGCCGATGCCGCTGATGCTTTTCAGGTATTGATCAGCCTTGGGAACGGCCCGGAAACCATCATTGACGGTTTCACGGTTACAGGCGGGCATGCGGCCTCTTCTTCCTCGAATTCCATTCTTGTCAATGGTACGCAAATCGGACAGTTTTCCGGGGGCGGAATGTTTAACCTCAACTCGTCCCCCACTATCCGGAATTGCATATTCTATAAAAACGTGTCACGTAACGCAGGCGGAGGGATGGCCAACTGGGATCATTCACTTCCTCATTTCTCAAATGTCATTTTCCGTCAGAACCGGGCTCTTAAAGGCGGAGGGATGTATAACGGACTCACCAACTTCTACGGAAACATTATGACTTACACGCTGTCAGGTCTGCGATTCGAAGAGAATGTAGCCGAAGGAGTAACCGGAGGTGAAGGTGGTGCTGTTTGCAATAACAGAGTCTATGTTTCCTTTAAAAACACGGTGTTTACGGAAAATTCGGCAATACGGGGAGGGGCAGTTTCGCTGGCTCACACCACGCAGGATGACATCAATTTCGGCTCCTATTCAAACTGTCTTTTCATTGGTAACACGGCCAGCAGCCAGGGGGGTGTTGTTTATTTTGTCAACGATTACAGTAACGGGCCACTTTTTATAAACAGTACCTTTTCCGGAAATTCCTGTCAGGATGCAAGCGGTGGCGACGTTATTTTTTTCCTGTCCACCGGTCCTATCCGCGACTACCCGACCTTCTATAACTGTATTATCGAAAAAACCCCGGGATCTGAAAATTTTTACGGAGGCACCTGGCCCAATCAGTTTACCCCCAAAAACAACCTCACCGATTATGCTGTATTTGCCAGCCGCGGCGAAAATAACACGGTTACGAATGACTTAGGGTTAACAGACAGCACCACTCCCGCCGGGGCTGACGGTGAATACGGAACCGCAGATGATGGCCTTATCCCTTTACCGGCATCACCCGCCATTAACGGAGGGAATAATAATTTCATTCCCTCCTGGCTCACTCAGGATATTGCCGGTTACAACCGGATACAGGGCACTTCTGCTGATATGGGCGCCTACGAGCACAATGAGCCCTGCATGGAAGTATCTGCACCCCTTGCCCGCGACGGGGATGTGATCAGTCTGATGGATTTGTCAGACAATCCCGCACTTCTTATGGTGCCCGATCGCTGCCGGGTAATGGGGATCATTGAACCGATCAATCCGGAACTACAGCTTAACAACCGCCTCACTGCTCACGTAAAAATTGAAGAGACCTCAGCCCTCACCCCCTCTTACAAGGGTCAGCCTTATGTAAAGCGACGCTATGACCTTCAGCCGGAAACTGATGCAGAAGCGCACGAAGGTTATCTGACTCTGTACTATGACAATGCGGAGTTTGAAGACTTCAACAATACCCGCGGAGCATTCAACCCTTTACCGGTTTCTGCCTCAGACCCTGCTGTCGCCAATATCCGGATCTGGCAATGGCATGGCGTCAGTGCCGCTTTAACACCGGGGAGTTATCAGAAAGACGGACAGCCTTCTGAAGGCAACTATATCAAACCAAAACCTGAGGACATCAATTGGAATGACGGCCAAAAGCGGTGGGAAATCAAATTCCGCTTTTCGGGTTTCAGCGGCTTTTTTGTAACCACACAGGATCCGGGATCACTTCCCGTCACCCTGGCTTCTTTTACAGTTTCGGCAAATAATACAGAGCCCGGACAAACAACAGCACTCCTTCGCTGGAGCACAACCACCGAAAGCAAAAGCGAACGATTTGAAATTGAACGCAGTGCGGATGGAAAAAACTGGAATACGATTGGCCAGGTCAAAGCAGAGGGAAACAGTACTTCGCTACAGGAATATTCCTTCACCGATTTACGTCCGATGCGGGGCACCAATTTATACCACCTCAAAATGATTGATACAGATGGCAGCTTCGCTTACAGTATCATGAGAAGCATTGATAATGAGCGTGCATCAGAACTGATCCTTTACCCTAATCCCGTAGCCGACAGATTGTTTATTGATGCCGGTAGCGGAAAAACGGTTCATCAGGTTGAAATACGGAATATAACCGGACAAATCATCGGCCAATACCCGTATGATAACCATGCAGGCATATCTGTCAAAGCGCTCACGCCAGGAATGTACTATGTTAAAGTGGTTGATCATGACGGGCATTCTGAACATGGTAAAATCATTATCGGAGAGCTGTGATGAACTACATTTCAGAATCAATAACAGGTATATAAAGGAATAATATCAGAAAACAATCATCCCCGTCGATTGATTACTTCGTTTTTCCTTAAAAGTCTGGATTAAGATTTGCATTTGGCTTATCGGTTTCTCAATATGCTGTAATGAGCCGTCGAAAGAACAAAGAACTGAAAATTACGAAATTCACAACGCTATTAGCCAGAATGTTTGGCCAGTCCGATTTTGCAGGGCCATATATTAAAATGTCTTTCAGGTAAACAAACAGCGCTTTTCTCTTCCATTATCCTGAGGAGATTTTCGGTCAGCCCATTGACTGAAAACAGTGCCGTTTCCCGGTTTGTTCTCTGAAAATTGATGCAGGAAAGAAGGTCCGGGTTTTCATTACAGAAAAGCAATTGGGTACTGCTGAAACAGTCTGACTGATAACTTATGACAGGCTGTTCCAAAGAAAAGTACCTCCGTCTGAACTTTAAATCCAGAATTTCTCCTAAATCCGGTCACAGTTTTGCGTCATCAATCAAAGAATAAATCAATGATTACGCAAAAGTCAACCTGCTTATTTGTCTTGTCTGTTCTCATGGCAATTACTTCATTTGCCCGGATTAATGATGTTACGGTTTCGGGTACGATCAGAAGCCAGCCGGATAAGTCGGCCATGCCTTACGTAAATATCGTATTAAAGACAGCAACAGATAGTGTGTTCGTAGCCGGGACGGTGACGGATGAGGAGGGCAGGTTTTCCCTTACCGGTATAGCTCCGGGAAACTATAATTTAGAAATTTCGTTTATCGGTTATCAGACAAGCACCCACCCGCTTTTTGTAGGAACCCTGTCGGAGTTTCTGGATATACCTGTAATTGAACTGGAAGAAAGTTCCACTTCGCTGGATGAAGTAGTTGTGACTGCTGAACAAAGTGATGTCAGCTATAAAATGGATAAAAAGGTATTTTCTCTGGCAGATAATATCAGTCAGGGAGGGGGCTCCGTATTGCAAAGCATGCAAAATCTCCCGGGGATAACCCTCCAGGAAGGAAAAGTACAATTGAGGGGTAATGACAAGGTAACTGTCCTGATTGACGGAAAACAAACTGCATTGACGGGTTTCGGCAGCCAGGCCGGCCTGGACAATATTCCTGCATCAGCCATTGAAAAAATTGAGATCATCACCAATCCCTCGGCCAGATATGATGCAAACGGTAATGCGGGCATTATTAACATCATCATGAAAAAAAGTAAGCAAAACGGTCTGAACGGTAAAGCCGCGCTTACCACGGGTTTGGGCTCTCTTTGGGTAAGAAAAGAAAACCTGCCTGGCATACGGCCTCAATATACCACCACTCCCAAAATTAACCCCTCCCTCTCACTTAACTACAGAACAGATAAGCTGAATGCCTTTTTGCAGGCGGATAATTTATATACACAGACACTCAACAAAAATGAATTTGTAACCCGCACCTATGATAACGGAACCATCATCAGCTCGCAGCTGAAACGCAACCGCAACACCAATTTCCTCACCACAAAAGCAGGTGTTGACTGGAATATAAATGAGAAGAATGTCCTTACAGTTTCCGGGCTGTTCGGCAGCGAGAAGATTATTGACCGGGGTGATCAGCCATTTTATACCCCTGATCTCTTACACCGCTTACGCCTCTGGCAGTTTTTTGAAGATGAATTGAAAACCACCGTGATGGCTACTGCTGCCTATCAGCATAAATTCAAACAGGCCGGCCATGTGCTGAACATGGGCTTCAACTATACTTTTCACAGAGAAGATGAAAAATACTTCTATGACAATTACCTGCCGGAATCCACAGGTACCGATGCATTTAAACTATTGTCGGATGAACAGGTATATGACTTCAACTTCGATTATATAAAGCCATTGAAATACGGTCATATTGAAACAGGTATAAAACTAAGGAGGAGGAGCATCCCCACGGATATGAATTTCATACCCGGAGCCCATTCCGTCTTAGATACCAGTGCCGGTGGATGGGCGACGTACAAAGAACTGATTCCGGCCGTATATGGCAACTATATTTTTGAGAATGAAAAATGGGAAGCAGAATTAGGGCTGAGAGTAGAATATGTGAGCATACAATATGATGTAAACCCGGATCACCGTACGTATAAAAGCGATGGCTATCACTATACCCAGCCTTTCCCTAATATGAGGATGGCTTATAAAATAAATCAAAACCATAAGCTATCCTTGTTTTACAGCCGCCGAGTGGACAGGCCTAACGAAGTGGATATCCGCATATTCCCTAAATACGATGATGCCGAGATCATAAAAGTGGGCAATCCGGCCCTGGGACCCCAGTTCACCAATTCAGTAGAGCTGGGTCACAAATACAATTGGAACAACGGTTACCTGTATTCCGCATTATATCATCGGTTTGCAGACGGCACCATTACCCGTATTTCAAGCATAGTCCCGGGAAGTACACTGATCTATGCCCTGTTTCAGAATGCCGGTAAAAGTTATAATACAGGACTGGAAGCGATCTGGGACCAGGAAGTGTCGGATAGCTATTCTTTCAGTATCAACGGAAATGTCTATCGTAACCAGATCAATGCTTTTACAGTTCAAAACCTGTATCCTGAACCTAATACATTTTCTGCTGATAAGCAGGTAATGGTTTCCGGTAATATCAAGCTTAACAATGTGTTCCGTTTTTCCAAAGGGCTTGATGCCCAGCTAACGGCCGTCTATCTGGCACCGGATATTATTCCCCAAGGTAAGATCGGTTACAGGTTTACCATCGATATGGGAATGAAGAAGGCCATTCAGCAAGGCAGAGGAGAATTGTTTTTCAATGCCAGTGATCTGTTTAACACCATGATGATCAGAAGAGATATACAGGGAGACGGATTTAAATATATAAGCACAGACTATTATGAAACACAGGTGGTACGCCTTGGATATGGTTATAAATTCTGAGTCTGAGAACAGAACGACCGTGTACGCAGTGATAAAAACCCTGATTGACGACGGTTACCCGCAAAAGGAAAAA
This sequence comes from Telluribacter sp., assembly GCA_040391535.1. Classification (GTDB taxonomy): domain Bacteria; phylum Bacteroidota; class Bacteroidia; order Cytophagales; family Spirosomataceae; genus JBEBXQ01. The sequence goes on from JBEBXQ010000141.1 coordinate 8,214, forward strand.
ATTAAAACGGGATATGAATACAGATATAGCATACCTGTTACTGACTAAAAAGAGAATGATTCTCCGTGACCGGTGGGGCTGAAAATAATCTCAAACTGATGCATTCCTGCATCAAAAGAATAGGCTATATCCCAATCGTTTTGTCTGCATATTCCGTGTACCAATGCCAGCCCGATCCCTGTACCCGGGTTATATTCATCAAGGACCGTAAACCGCTGAAAGAGCTTTTCCTTATTTAATTCCTTATCTCCCGAATTACAAACTGTAAAACGATTTTCTCCCAATGTGATACAGACCCTTCCGTTCTGATGACAATACCTCAGCGCATTGGTGATCAGATTCTGAATAACCGTTGTAACAAGAAACCTGTTGGCGTAAACAATTAAGTTTTCATCCACAACTACCTCTGATTTAAGCGATCTGCGATGAAATTCATGCTCAAGCAGATCCACCATCTCTTTCACTGCGCTGCCAATACTGACTTCTTCTTTAGCAGAAAACTGATTGTTTTCTACCTTGGCCAGTAAGAGCAGATTTTTATTAATCCTGACAGCCCTTGCCAGCGCCTTATTTGCTTTTTCAACGATATGGTACTGGTCGCTGCTTATGGAGTCAGACTGAAGGAGCAGGCCCAGCTGGGTTTGTATGATGGCAAGCGGGGTTTGCAACTCATGAGAAGCATTCTCGGTAAATTCTTTCTGCATTCTGAATACTTCTGTATTTCTGGTCATCAGCCGTTCGAGAGCCCGGTTCAGTTCTTCAAATTCCAGTATATCACCGGGAGCAAATGTCACTGTCTGACCTTCATCCACTCTGAAGTTTTTCAATTTATGGAGCGTATCCCGGAAAGGTGACCATATCCTGTCAGACATTCTTCTGTTAAGTACAATAAACCCCGCACTGAGAAGGATAAAAAAAACACCTGTGATAAAAGCAATCACTGCTACTGTCTCATAGGTCTCTTCCACATTGGATTCTACAATAAGTAAACAGGGGTTCCCATCTAATATAAAGGCTCTTTCCAGCACCCGGAAACGATCCTTGAATTTTTTAAAATCCGGATTGACATGCGGCTTATAGATGGTATAGGTGGTGTCAGCCGGCAGAGCTTTATTCCTGTCAAGCTTTTCAAGCCTGGCATTTGGCTGGATAATGTTCCAGAATGTGAAAAGGCTGTCGGAATTATGAATCCGGAAGTCAGTACGTTCAAGCTGGTAAACAGCACGTTCTGCAATGATTTCATTATTTTCATCCAGTTCCTGCAACCAGATATTATCCACCGCAAAAAAATATACCGGCACGCTTGTCAATAAAACAATTGACGCATAGATAATGAATGTTCTCAGAGGTTTATTCAGCAGCTTGCTCATATTTCCCAACGGTATCCGGAGCCGTAAATGGTTTTAAGATAACTCCCCGCCCCCAGCTCCTGTAGCTTTCTTTTCATGTTTTTAATATGCGAATAGATGAAATCATAGCTGTCCAGCATATCAGCCATGTCTCCGGAGAGATGTTCAGCAATCGCACTTTTCGGAATAAGCCTTCCGGTGTTACTGACAAAATAGACCAGCAGATCAAACTCCCGCCTGGTGAAACCAACCTCCTCACCATGTACGGTTACCCGTTTCGCGATCAGGTCGATCTGTATTTCGTGGTGATGGACAATATTGCTGTTGTCGAAGTTTTTGCGGCGTATAATAGCATACACCCGGGCTGACAGTTCCGATAGATGAAAAGGTTTGGTGAGGTAATCATCAGCCCCGATCTTCAGGCCAGCTATTTTATCATCAATGGAATTGCGGGCAGAAATAATAATGACACCATCTGCCAGGCTCAGCTCCCGCAGCCGTTTGAGTATTTGTATACCATCCCCGCCGGGCAGCATAAGGTCAAGAAGAATACAGGAATACCTGTAATTGTGTATCTTATCCATTGCCGAATTAAAGTCCCGGGCATATTCACACAGATACCCTTCCGCTGAAAGATAAACCAGCATACTGTCTGACAAGTCTTCCTCATCTTCAATAATCAAGATTTTCATAGGTGAAATATACAAAGTTTCAGAGGGTAACAGAAGGAGATTCAGTCATTTATTTATTTCCTCATAAAATCCAGAATCCCTCCAGAATCAGGTCTTAAACTTGCTGTTTTATTGCTCAAAGCAAAAGAACTGATATCCTCCCTGCGGAGCACAATGCTGAAGACCCAATTACGTCAGTCTGTTCGATCAGATGATAGAAAAAGTGGAAATACCTGTTCATTTAACTGCGAAGCGGTAAAAGGATCCTAAACCCGAACTGACGTTAAACACGATCAGAAAGGCCGGAAAATCCGAAGATTTCCCGGCCCTGTCATTATACCGGCAATTCCCTGCCGAACCTGCATAGCAGACCGCAGCTGATGTTTATTCCGGTTTATTATTCTCCAATCCGCTTTTTTCATATCCCTCGGTATTGGGATAACGCGTGGATCCTGTACCATCCAGGTTACCCAGCGTCGTGTCACCGATGAGTGAATCTTCCTGCATCCGGCTCGTGTCAATCTGCCTATTGGTACTGTCTGTATTAAATTCAGCATTGCTTCTTCTATCGCCACAGGCAGTAAGGAAAGCCAGTGAAAAACCGATCACCAGACATCCTGTTTTTACTATTTCGTTTTTCATATTGGTTGCTTTAATTTAAAATCTTCTTTGATTTTGCTGATCAGAACCGCCCCGCGTCAGCATATCTTAACAGATGCGGTCCGGCAGACGGGTATTTACGACCAGCAAAGCACTGGTTAATTGCTTCCACTGAAAAGGAGTATATCCAAAAAGTCCGGCATCCCCGATCAGTGCCTGGCGCATCGTCCCGGCTACACTTCTTTCTGCCAGCGGGTTGATGGTGAGGTTATCTTCCCTGACCGATACGGTTACAAGATTCCGTTCTCTTCTCAACCGGAAAGTGGCGCTGGAATCTCCACTATAAAAATGAGCAACTCCCTCCTTTTTCTGTTGAGGGTCAGCTATTGGGTATACAGTAAATGTAATACTGCTGAACTCCTCCTGATCTTCTTCTTCCCATTGCTCAATCCTTACCCAATCATATCCGTATCCGATTTCCGAACCTCGTCCGGGAATATCGATGCGTATATAATCACCTTCCGCAGCAGATGCGTCGGCCAGCTCTCCTGAATCATGGATTAATTGCAATTCAGATACGACACCTTCGACATATTTATTCCAGTTATTGATATCCAGCATTTTTTTTCTTCCGTTTTCAAATGCCGTCCTGGCGTCCTCTCTGTTGGCTAATATGAGATCCTGTTGTACCTCCACTGCTTCTCCCTCCTTGCAGATCTCTGTTATTTCAGATTTTTCCTTGAAATTCATAACCATTTTCATTTTCTTATTGAATGATAATACCCATTTCAACTATATCTTCAGGACTGTCACCGGATGATCTCCAAAATCTGCCTGAATACCGGACTGCCTGTAAACAGCCGGATATTTTATCTGCCTTAAGCCTGTTCAACACCTGACAACCAGCAATTTTTCAATAAACACTAACTACCGGAACAGGAATTAAGTAACAGAACCTGTATGATCATATAGGCAGAAAATATTGTACCATTCATGCTTTATAAAGAAAAATCCCAGAATGCGGCCACTGATTCTGTATAAAAGGCTTTATCGACACCAGTTGCTCTTATTGAGTGCTGATTAGCAGAA
>JBEBXQ010000142.1:0-11865 GCA_040391535.1 Telluribacter sp.
TCAATTATCGGTAATTACCCTGCAGTTTTCAATAAACATCCGGTTTTTTCTCTTTATTTTCCTATCGGATGTTTTTTATATTATTTTTTCCTAACATTGCATAATAGTATGCAAGCATACTATATTTCAAAACCAAAGAGAGCTTAAAACATGACGTATATGCAACAGGCAGTTTTTCTCCTATTACTGGCAGTAACCACCTGGCTGGTTTACCGGCGGGTCGTCGTTATCAGGAAAACCATCGCACTGGGCAGAGAAGAGAACCTGCGCGATCAGCCCAGGAAACGGTTGGCGATGATGCTTCGTATTGCTTTTGGCCAGAAGCGAATGTTCGACAGACCGGTTGTAGGCTTTTTACATTTCCTGGTATATGCCGGATTTCTACTGATCAATATCGAGGTCGCGGAAATTGTACTGGATGGCCTCACAGGCTCTCACCGGTTATTTACTTCATTTATGGGAAGTCTTTATGCTCCGCTGATCGGCTTTTTTGAACTCCTTGCCATAGGCGTCATGATAGCTTGCGCAGTTTTTCTTTTCAGAAGACACCTGTTAAAAACCCGACGGTTACAGCCTGCTCTTCACCGCGAAATGAAAGGATGGCCCGCTTTAGATGCCACCATCATATTATGTACCGAAATCGTATTAATGATCGCTATTCTCAGCATGAATGCCGCCGACCAGGTATTGCAGCAGAGAGGGCACGTGCATTATCCCTTAACCGGGAATCTGCTGTTCAGTCAGTTTCTTACACCCCTCTTTACCAACTGGGAAACGGGCTCCCTGGTTATTTATGAACGTGTAGCCTGGTGGTTTCATATTGCCGGGATTTTCGCCTTTGCAGTCTACATTACCTATTCCAAACATCTTCATATTGTACTGGCTTTCCCCAATACCTATTTCACGCGGTTACAACCATTGGGAAAAATGAGGAATATGCCCGAAATCACAAAAGAAGTACAACTGATGCTGGGCTTACCGGTAGAGCATGAGGAAGGTGAAACCAATGTTCAGGAACAGTTTGGTGCCAAAGATGTTCAGGATCTCAGCTGGAAAAGCCTTCTGGATGCATATACCTGCACTGAATGCGGAAGATGCACATCGGTTTGTCCGGCCAATATGACGGGCAAGTTACTTTCACCCCGTAAAATAATGACCGATACCCGCGACCGGCTGGAAGACATCGGCAGACAGATACAGACAAAAGGAGCGCCTGCAGACGATGGGAAAAGCTTGCTGGGTGATTATATTAAAGAAGAGGAATTACTGGCCTGTACCTCCTGTAATGCCTGTGTACAGGAGTGCCCGGTGCTGATCAACCCCCTGAGTATTATTCTGGAGTTAAGGCGTTATCAGATTATGGATAAAGCACAGGCACCCAATTCATGGAATATGATGTTTCAGAATATGGAAACAAGCCAGGCGCCGTGGAAATTTTCCCCCGGTGATCGTTTCAACTGGGTTAAAGAACTGAACAAATAGAAACAAAAATATACCAAGGATATGTCCGATACACAATTTCAGGTACCCACGATGGCTGAAATGACCGCAAGCGGGAATCAGCCCGAAATATTATTCTGGGTGGGCTGTGCAGGCTCCTTTGATGAACGATATAAGAAAGTCACCGTTTCTTTCGCTAAAATATTACACAAAGCAGGCATCAGTTTTGCGGTATTAGGGACAGAAGAGAGCTGCACAGGTGATCCCGCCAGACGTGCAGGAAACGAATTTCTGTTCCAGATGCAGGCGATTGCCAATATTCAGGTACTGAATATGTATGAAGTAAAAAAAATCGTAACAGCCTGTCCGCATTGCTTCAATACGCTTAAAAATGAATATCCTGAACTGGGCGGTCAATATGAAGTGCTTCACCATAGTGAATTTCTTCAGCAGCTGATTGACGAAGGGAAAGTGAGACTCCCTGAAGGGGAAACCTTTACAGGCCGGAAAATAACATTTCACGATTCATGTTACCTGGGGAGGGCAAATGATATATACGAAGCTCCCAGAAAAGTACTGGAAGCGCTGGATGCCGACCTTGCGGAGATGAAACGAAGCCGGAAAAACGGTTTATGCTGCGGTGCCGGAGGCGCTCAGATGTTCAAAGAGCCGGAAAAAGGGAATAAAGATGTTAATATTGAGAGAATTGAAGAAGCAATAGCTACAGGAGCTGATACTGTAGCCGTCGCCTGTCCGTTCTGTATGGTAATGATGACCGATGGCGTAAAGAGTAAAAATATGGAAGACAAAATCAAGGTATTTGACCTGGCAGAATTAATTGACAACAGCCAATTATAAAAGCTTTTGAGCCTACATTTCAGGTAAAAAAGTTATTATTGTAACGAAATCATATTAAGTATCTAAATCGTTTTCCCTTGGTTTATTATTTTTCCCGGTTCCTTATCAGGCTTGCCTTACCCTTATATCTGCGCAGATTATGTATTATCAACAGAGCGGTTGTTCCCCCACCCGGCCAGCCGGTATTGCTGGCTTCCAGTCATTCAGGTTCTTTTTTTGATGCAGTGGTCATTGGGTCTGTACTGAAGCAGCCTATTCACACCCTTACCCGGGGCGACGTATTCCGCAAGCCATCTGTTGCCAGGTGGTTACGCAGGATTAATCTTATTCCCGTTTTCCGGGCATCGGAAGGACTACGGGAACTGCGCAACAACGATGCTACCTATAAAGAAAGTTACGATATTATGAAAAAGGGAGAAGCTGTTCTGATTTTCTCCGAAGGTATCTGTATTAACGAATGGCATTTAAAACCCCTTGGAAAAGGCACAGCACGTATTGCCTACCAGACCTGGTACGGCGAAGCCCCGCTTACCGATATGCTCGTACTCCCGGCCGGTGTAACGTATGAACATTTCAGGGGTGCCAATAAACGCACAAAATTGATTTTCGGGGAACCTATCAGCCCATCCCAGCTGAAAACTCCGTTTGAAGAACAGGAAAAATGGCTGCGGGAATTTAATCATCTGCTCTATAGCCGGATGAAAGCATGTCTGTTACACATTGAAAAAGACAAAACTCCGGCAGAAATCCCTTCAATAGTACGGAATTATCTGAACAGCGACTGCAAACCAGCTGAGGGTTCTGCCTTTCACCGGCTGCTGGGTAAAACAGGCAGAGCAGTTCACCGACCTCTTTACCATATGTACAAGAGCAAAGTAAGCAAAATGACACGCGGAACGGTCTTCTTCGACTCGGCATTATTCGGCATTATGCTTTATACTTATCCGGTCATAGTAGGAATACTCTCGGTCATTGCCGGAGTGATATTCAATGCATGGATTGGCCTTGCCCTGTTTATCGGGCTTCCATTGCTGGCGAGAATGGGTAATCAGTACCGTTAAAAGCCGGGATTAATCTTTTACCCGGCTAAGGCTCATCATTTTCAGCATCCATGTAGGTAATGGTTTCTGGTGTTTCCGCTTTTTCAGATCCAGATACCAGCCGATTTTCTTCAGTATCGGGAGTTTATGTGTTTCTACCAGTTCAATTAATGTACCATCGGGGTCCTCTACATAGGCAAACCGGCCCGCAGCCGACTCCATTCCGAAAGAACTGCCGCTATCTACTGTAAAAGGATAATCAGCGTCAGCAAGACGACATTTCAGGGCTTCCATATCCAGTGTATCAAAGCATACATGAATATACCCGCAGTCGCCCCAGAAACGATTCTCAAACAACTTTTCAGGCTTACGGTCTTTTGCCTCCAGCAACTCCAGCTTTATGTTTCCAAGCAACTGGCTGAATGCTCCGTGCGGCGTAACGTTTTTACGGATAACCACCCGTCTGAAGGTCTGATCAGCAGCACCGGGCAGATCATCAAACTTACCTGTTTCATCGAATACAACTTCACAGGGTGCCATCAGCGTTTTATAGAATTCAAGTGACCTGTTCATATCCGACACACCCACTACCACTCCCGCTACACCACCGGTTGGCTGCTGATTATTCTGAAACCAGGAATTATCATTGACGATCTGGAACACATTACCGTAAGGGTCTCTTCCCCAGAAACCATCATTGCCTCCAGGTAATGCTTTTATTTTCCCTACCGGTTTACTTTCAGTACTATCAAGTAACCACTGGTTCGCTTTTGGTACATCCTGTGTCTTAAAACATATCGCATAAATACCCAGGTCTCCCGGTTGAGGCGTAAATGAGCAGGGCTGAGAAACGCGACTGGTAAACTGCCATATCTCAAGGCCTCCGCCACCCGCCATATTCAAAGCCATAATTGCTCTTCTGCTTTGCACTGTACCCCCAGTGTAGTCAATCATAAACTTTGCCTCTGAACTATCATCAAATACGGGCACATCAAATCCCAATACTTTCCGATACCACTTCCATGCTTCCTCAACATTTTCTACGCCAAGCCCTACCTGTTGAATTCCTGAAATTAACGGGTTCACCATAAATAATACAGTTACTAATAATCGGTTAAAAAATATAATATCATTTTCCGGGCAATTTATAACAATTTTACTGACGCCTGTATATACTCCCGTCAATTATTATATAACAATACCACAGCCTAAAGATACCCATTTTTGCAAAACAGGCACAATTTAATCGAAGCCTTGTTATCTTTGGGTGTTATTTAGAGTACTTCCCATTCCATAATCGCCTATGAATTCGTCCGTACAGATTGCACCGATAACCGAAAGCTTACCACAATTTCTTAAAGGCAAATCCTATTCCAGAATTTTTGTTATTTCAGATACTCAGACGAGAAAGCACTGTTATCCGCTGGTCAAACCGATTCTGCCTGCTCACCAGATCATCAGTGTTAAAAATGGTGAGGAGCATAAAAACCTTGCTACCTGTACAGAAATATGGGAATACATGACGCGCGCCAATGCCGACCGCCATGCCCTGGTCATCAATCTGGGTGGCGGTGTGATAGGCGATATGGGAGGATTCTGTGCATCTGTATATAAAAGAGGAGTTGATTTTATCCAGATTCCGACCACCCTCCTTTCGCAGGTAGACGCCAGTGTCGGCGGGAAATTAGGAATTGATTTTCAAGGGTTGAAAAACCATCTTGGCGTGTTTACTCTGCCAGAAGCCGTACTGATTGATCCGGTGTTCCTGCAAACACTTTCAGAACGTGAAATCAGGTCGGGATTCGCTGAAATTATTAAACATTGCCTCATAGCTGATGCGTCAATGTGGAATGAAATCACTTCACACAGTCTGGCTGAGCAGCCACTTGATAAACTGATAAGGCATTCCGTAGCAATTAAGGATAAGGTAGTCACTGAAGACCCTACGGAGAAAGGATTAAGAAAAATCCTCAATTTCGGTCATACCCTCGGCCATGCCGTAGAAACCCATTTTCTTGGCAAGTCCAGGAATGAAAAGCTTCTGCATGGCGAAGCGATTGCCGTTGGGATGGTAATGGAAAGTTACATGGCCTACCGTAAAGGCATGCTCCAAAAAACTGAACTGGAAGAAATATCCGGATATCTGATTGGGGTGTATGGCAAAATTCTGATTTCGGAGCCGGATATTCAGTCCATACTTGTACTGACCCGTCAGGACAAAAAAAACAAGGGCAGACATATCAATTTCTCTCTTCCGGACAAAACAGGCAGTTGCCGGTACGATATTCGGGCCACGGACAAAGAGATGAAAGAATCCATTGATTATTACAGGAATTACTGATATTATATTTTTATAAATATAATAAGACCATATTGACAATTACGGGTTCTTGTTTTATATTCACTCCTAAATTTCAGGGAATTATAAACTCAGATCGTATGACGTCGTCAATAAAATTATTGCTTGCAGTAGCCGGTTTTCTGGTGGTTTCGAGTTGTTCGTTGAGTCGCAAAGTCTTTGTTGAACACGATTATAGTTATGATACCAATTTCAAAGATTACTCTTCTTATACATTCCTGGAATGTGAGAGAGACACCAATAATCTCTGCACTGAAATTTATGAAGCCATACGGCGTCAGATGCAGGCACGAGGGTATAAGTTAACAGCCGAAAACCCGACATTACTGGTTAATTACGGTATTTTTTATGATAATCTGAGATATCAGGGATATATGCAGCCGGTCATTAAAACGTGGGTAGACACAGAGAATGACAGTTTCAAATACGAGCCTGTTAAGTATGCCCTGGATAAAGGGACGCTGATTGTATCGCTGATAGACGCACGATCAGACCAGGTGGTGTGGCGCGGCTATGCATCCGGCTTCCTTAAAAATGATCCCATTAACAATCCCAACAACTATTACCGTGCGGTAGTAAGGCGCATTTTTGATCAGTATCCGCTGTTTGCCAAAGGATATGATCCCAGACGTTACTCCGAAAGTATGGGAAATCAGTAATAACTATTTCTTTCTGTAGTCGCCTCTTGAAAAGTATTTTTCAATAAAACAATACATAAGAATAAAGAAATACCTGCTACCCATTTCTTTGATTTTTAGTTTAGATTCACCTCCGTGTTTGCGGTTGGTCCAGCTGTTAGGCACTACGGCAAAGTTATAGCCACGTACAATGGCTTTGAGCGGCAATTCGATTGTCAGATTAAAATGCGGAGACAGAAATGGCTTCAGACCTTCCATTGTTTCCCGTTTATAAAGCTTGAAAGCATTGGTTGTATCATTATAATTAATCCGCATAACAACCTTCACTATAAAGTTGGCCAGCCGGTTGATTACCTTTTTTACAAGAGGATAGTCTACCACTTTACCACCTTTTCCCCAGCGGGATCCGAAAACACAGTCGTAATTCCCTTCCTTCATTTTATTATAAAACTTCACCAGGTCTTCAGGGTCATCTGAAAGATCTGCCATAAACACGGCAACACAATCACCGCTGAATCGCTCCAGACCATAACGGACTGCATAACCGAACCCGTTCGGTCCTTTATTCGTATAGTATACCAGCGTTGGGACTTCTTTTGCAAGTTCCTCAAGTACGTTCAGTGTATTATCCTTTGAGTTATCGTTCGTAATTAAAATTTCATGCGGAATACCGTACTGGGCAAGCGTTGTATACAAAGCCCGGACGGTCGGTGGCAGAGAAGTTTCTTCATTATACGCAGGAATAACTACACTTAATTTCATGATTTTCAATAAGTAATAACTAATTGGTAGAGTAGAATAATGTTAAAAAAACATTTTTAATCCCTAAACAGAAATAGGACAAATTCAAGAATCAGCAACTTTGAAATTATTTCTTTTTAACAGCTGGTCATAATTATCTACCGTCTTCTGAATAATTTCATCATACTGATAATCCAGCCAGCCATTAATATTCCGGAACATTTCCTTTCTGTTTTGCAGAAAAGTAAGATTAGTCTGCGCATGAACATTACTCAGCCCGGCATGGTGTTTGCGGTAAACGCCCATGGTGTCGGGAAGGTAGTGTATTTTACCCTGAGCCGCCAGCTGAATAACCAGTGCCCAATCGCCTGCTGCCGCCTGATGATGCCATTCAGCAAAATCTTTGGAAAGGAAATAATTTCTGTAAAACAGGCTTGCGGTAGCAATAAACCATCTGTCCTCCAGCAAATCGGCAATAGTTGAATCCGTTTTCTGATCCGGAGCATTAAAATTATGTTCCGGAGAACCATCCTCATAGCTGACATACATGTTATGATGACAGATGGCGTAATCGGGATGCTGATCCATAAAATCAGCCTGTTTTTGTAATTTAAGATCGTCAATCCAGTAATCGTCTCCTTCACAAAGCGCAACATAACTACCTTTACATTCCTTCAGCAGAAAAAGCACGTTATTTCTGCCGGCAAATTCACGGGGTGATGATGGTCCCAGGTTTTCCTTATGCAGAAAAGCCCTGATTAACTCCGGATATTGCTGTTGATATTCCCGGATAATGTCAGGAGCCTTGTCCGTAGAACCATCATCCCCTATGACTATTTCAAATTTAAAATCAGTTTTTTGTCTGACCGCACTTTCAAGCATCTGTGCTATGTACTTTTCATGGTTAAATGTCGGTACACATACAGATACTTTTGTACGATTATCTGGCATCTTCTCAGGCATATACTGTTTTCAGTTGCTCAGCCGTCGGGAAATCCGGAGTAAGCAAATCGGCTTCTGGCTTATAAATATACGCCATCGGATATCCTCTTTCTATAAAGGTCGGCTCATCAAGATTATTGAAACGAAGCTGAACTGACCATCGGATATTATTGGTAACATTATTGCCTGACTGGTGTATCAGAAAAGAAGAGAAAATCAGCAGATCCCCTACTTCAAACTCCGTCTGAATAAAATCCTCGTCTTTCAGACCGGCTGTAATGCCTCCCTGATAGCCTGAAGCACTTGCTTCCATAAGACCATTCACATGACTCCCCGGAATCACCTGTAAAGCTCCTAAGTCCTTACCTGCATCAACCATCGGGAACCATATAACGGCACTGTCTAAAGAACCCTGACCTGTCCGCCAGTCCTGATGGGCATCCAGTTTCCAGTGTTTACTACCGTCCTTTGATAAAAAGCGGCTGTTAAACTGCATAGCCGGACGGGCCCCTATCACCGGATTAGACAATCCTGCATTTTTGAGCAATTCAATAATTTTTTCATCCACGCCCAGACGATGCAGGCTCAGAGAATGCTGTACGGTTTTGCCGGTATTGACAAAGGCATCAAAGTCCTTTTCAAAAAATTCAAACATTCCCTTTTCAAACTCGTCGCGGTTATCAATATTCACTTTCCGGCCGGTTGTCCTTTCGATTTGCGCAGCGAAAATTTGCCGGGCTTCGGTATAAATTGCTTTTACGACCTCCTTATCAAGGAACCCTTTCAGCAATAAATAACCATCTTTATTAAATTGTGCTTTGTCAATTGCCATATTTACCAACAGTTTATTAGCGTTTGAGATAAAAAATACAGCTGCTATTTATTGGTTAACTTTATTATAAACAATGAGGATCATCAGCTTCTGTTAAGATATTTTAATCTTCCCAGACTGCATACCCGAATCCCGCTCTTCCGAAACCATTTCCATTATAAAGCAGATATCTTTTCCCTTCATGCTGATAGCAGAAAGCATAATCAATCATTTCATAATCAAAATCATCCGGATTTTCAGATTTGGCTATCCCCACCTGATCGTCTTTCCTGACCCAGTTAACGCCATCCTGTGACTCGGCATAACCCAGCCGGTAACTTTGATTGCGGTCGGTGCGGTAATCACGGGAATGTCTGTAAGAATAAAACATCTTGTAAATACCATCTTCCTTAAACACACTCGGCCTGCCTACGGCATGCAGAAAATCGTCAAAATCCAGGCTGGGAATATCACTGATTTCCCAGTGAATCCCATCTTTGGATGTTGCAGACTGGCATCTGTAATAAGGCTCAGGATAATCATGGATCATTTCACATTTATGTCCGGAGATATACCACATCCGCCAGGTGCCGTCTTCTTCCCTCATCACAGAAGGCTGCGCAGCCCAAAGGGGATTCTGGATACTGCGATCCATAATCGGCCCACGGAACATCTTATTAAATGTAAGCCCGCCGTCGGTACTTACCGAGAGCCCCATGGATAAGCGATAAGAATTATGCGTACGGTTCCAGCCGGTATAATATAACCAGATATCACCATTGGGCATATCTACAAACCATGCCGGCATGGCTCCGGTTTCGTCATATTCACCTGGTAATCCCAGGTCTAAAACCGGTTTATCATGTACATAAAGTATTTTTTTAGGGTCATTATAATCTACATCAATGAATGTAGGGCGCGACTGCATATGATCGTCCCTTGATGAAAAATATATCCTTAAAAAGTCTTTGTGTTTGTATGCATAAGGAACCTGAGCATGGGTGCGGCTGTGAGCCATACTTCCGTCAGGTTTATAAATAACTCCTTGTTTGATCCAGGGCATTTCTTTAAACTAATGATGTGAATGCTAACTATTAACCTTGATTATCTTCTTTTTCAGCTCTTACTCTCCAGTTATCCACGAAATCTTTTCCTGGCATAGGATGTTCCACATCAATTTCCGGAGCTTTATCCAATACTACATATTCCAGCACATAGAAAGCATTACCGAAAATCCAGTGTAACTTAAACTGCTCCATATTGGCCGGCAGATCTTCTAGAGGTACATCCGCTCTGAACAAAGGATTGGCTTTCCAAAGCACCTGATAAGTGGGTTCATTGCGCATCCATGGGGCAATACTTTCATCACCAACCACTACTTTTCCACCAGGTTTTACAACCCGGGTAAATTCTGCAAAAGCGCGCTTTCTTTCAGAGAAAGTGTTGATTCCGCCAAAATGGAAAACAGCGTCAAATGTGTTATCAGCAAATGGAAGATAAGAACCGTTACTTAACAGATAATGAACATCAATAGCTTCGGTATTGAGTTTTTCCTGCGCCAGTTTCAGCATATTAGGTGAGAGATCCGACAAAACCGCAGCACCGCCCGGACGGATCTTGTCCAGAATCAGTGCGGAGTCTTTACCGGTTCCGGCACCCACTTCAAGCACTGTTTTACCGGGTTCAAGCCCAAGCAGACTGATCATGAACTCACGGGTTTCCAGCTCATTGGAATGATTCAGGGTTTCAAATACCCATGATACCCCCTTGTCATATCTAAGGAATGCCTGATCGTACAGATATTGCTCACGGGCATCTTCCGGCAATAATTCTTTGGGATATAACATATTAACAATTCCGGTATCGCCAATATCATATACTGTCCCTTCGTCATTTACAAGTTTCTGTCCGTCCTCGGTAAGCTGTAGAGGTGTGCTTGTGAGAGGACAAACCAGTGCATTCAAAAATTCTTTATTAGTCATTCATCTAAATATTAAACCAACTGGTATTGGGTGGGATAAAATTAATGCTGTCAAAATTAATTCTTTTCTGTGAAGTTTCCGCAAAATGGCCGTATATCCAATTGAGGTATTAGTTCCCCGAACTGCATAATTTCAGAATATCGTCGAGATAATCTCTGTTATTACTCAGTCTTGGCACCTTATTCTGTCCGCCCAGTTTACCCCGTGTCTTCATCCATTCATAAAAAGTGCCGGGAGCAGCCCAGTGAATCAACGGTTCCAGTAGTGCCATGTCTTTATAACGTTTGGCATCATAGTCTGAATTGACCTCTCTCAGCGTATCATCCAGCACTTTAGCAAACAGTTCCCTGTTATCAGGTATTTTTTCAAATTCAATCACCCATTCATGTCTTCCCCGTGCACCATCTCCCATATAAACGGGGCCGGCTGTAAACTCCTTTACCCTTGCGCCTGTACGCTCACAGGCAGCAGTAATGGCAGCTTCGGCATTTTCAATGATCACTTCTTCTCCGAAAGTATTGATAAAATGCTTTGTTCGCCCGCTCACCTTAATTCTGAAAGGATAAAGAGAAGTAAACTTCACGGTGTCTCCGATCATATACCTCCAGAGACCGGCATTAGTAGAAATAACGATAGCGTAGTTTGTATCCAGTTCAACCTGGTCGAGCGTCAGCGCGACAGGGAAAGGTTGATCCAGCTGATCCATCGGGACAAACTCATAAAAAATTCCATAATCCAGCATCAGCAGCATCTCACCTACACGGTTCAGGTCGTCCTGCAAAGCAAAAAAACCCTCGGAAGCATTATAGGTTTCGAGGTACTTCACTTTTTCGGAAGGGAAATACTTGGTTTTGAACAGTTCACGGTAAGGATGGAATGCTACGGCACCATGTACAAAGACTTCAAAATCAGGCCATACCTCCAGCATATTCTTAGCGCCTTTTTCTTCCATAATCTTATCCAGCAGCACAATAGCCCATGTAGGCACCCCCAGAATACTCGTCACGTTTTCTGCAGCACATATTTCACACATCTTCTCCATTTTCTCCTCCCA
>JBEBXQ010000143.1:0-11844 GCA_040391535.1 Telluribacter sp.
TCCCTCTTCACGCATCAGCTTTTTGGTAGCAGAGGAGGGTTTGAGAATAATCTGTTTTCCTGATACTTTATAATCCAGTTCGAGTGGTTCAAAAATCTGATCTAATGCCGACTCCAGGGTTGCCCCTTTAAACCGGGGTGATATTTTACGGTTACTGTTAATCAGACTTGAACTGTATACGAATTTGACACCGGCTTGTTTTTCAAGTTCCGACAGAACCATCTTAACATCCTGATTATCTGACCGGAATGTTATTTTCTTCTCCAGGACTTTCTGAGCTTCTGAAGGTTTACTCCAGGCCAGTCCGGAAAGGAAAATAATAAATAGAAGCTGTATACCACTGATTCTCATAAAGAACTGCCAGCTGGCATAATTTAGTCTCGTTTTTTTCATACCTTTGAAAGGTTTTGTGATTATTGAGTCAATAGTCAAAACACCCCTCGGTAATAGCTGAATACGGATATTCACCAAGGGAAAATCAATTAAGGTCAGGGATGGCGCAATCATCTCTGACTTTTTTTAAGAAAAGCGGAATAATCTTACTTCATGTACGATTAGTTTAGGTGAAACAATATAGTTTAGGTAAAACACAGAATGCTGCCTCTGTTCAGGGACAGCCATAACCTTCAATTATGATTTTTGTATCTGCCACATGGTAGCGGGCATTAATAGCTTCACAAATAGCACTGACTGTTTCATATAATGACTCTCCGGTCAATGATGCCGTAACCAGGCAGGCTCCTATCCGGCTTGCGTCGAATTCGATTTCTACCCCATAAGCTTTTTCAATAGCGTTGAAAACCTGCTCTGCCGCTACATCATCAAATTCAAGCTCTTCAGGAAGCCCTGGCTTTTTAATAATCAGAGGCCGCGGGACCAGATTTTTTTTGATGGAAACAGTCTTTCTTGAAAACAAAAGCTGCTGATTAGGTGTGACCAGTATCTGTCCTTCATCACTCAGAGGCTCAGTGGTCTTCACTTCCATATTTTTTTGTGTTGAAACTGCCACTTTCCCTGTTACCACTTCCACCAGGAGTTCGCTCCTGTCCGCAGATTTCAAAATCCAGAAACTCGTTCCCAACACTCTCGTAATCAACTCATTGGCATATACTACAAATGGCTTATCAGGATCTTTGGTTACCTCAAAAAAAGCGGTGCCGTCCAGATACACTTCCCTCAGGCTGTTTTTACCAAAATCTGATGGATAGCTAATCCTGCTTCCCGGTTCAAGCCTTACCTCACTTCCGTCAGTGAGCATAACCGTTGTAGGTGTTTCTGTACAATTGACAAATTCACGTAATTCCTCTTCTGACTCCTCTACCAGGATCTGATATGAATAATCATGCTGATCAGCAACAGACTCCTTCTGATACCAGAACGCAGTCGCCAGCATGACAATACAGGCTGCAGCTGCCCATCCATAATATCTGTTGATTTCCAAACGTTTAGGAGATTTGTGCATCTGAATATGCCTGAACATCCTGTTAATCCGCTCTTCATCAGGGAAA
Source organism: Telluribacter sp. (assembly GCA_040391535.1). Lineage (GTDB taxonomy): Bacteria > Bacteroidota > Bacteroidia > Cytophagales > Spirosomataceae > JBEBXQ01. The sequence continues at coordinate 1,509 of JBEBXQ010000143.1, forward strand.
TCCATTTCGGCATTTTCCTGTACCATCAAAAGAATCTCACGTGCGGCTTTAATGGTTTCGAGCTTATCAGGATTTTCCGCCTTATAAGCTTCCCAATACTGATCTGACTGTTCATCGGGAAAAAATACCCACTCCCTGAAATACAGGTTCCCCGTCAACTCACCAATTTCATGTTGATTATGATCCATAAAATTACAGGTGGAAATATACTGTCTTAACCTAAGCAGTACTTCGCTATATGGACAGAGACAGGAGGCTGTAATTTTAACTCACCTTTTTGAAAAAAAATAAAATTTATTTGAATAATCCCATATCCGGATAAGAAAAATACATTCTTACAAGCAAAAATCAGATGAATACCATCAACAGGGGCATCAGAAAGGTGGTGAGCCGGCGTAGTTTGTCCAATGCTCTCTGAATAAGGTTACGGGCCGACTGTTCATTAATCCCGAGGAGTTCTGATACCTGATTAAATGTGAAATTCTCATAATAATAAAGCATAATGGCCTCCGCCTGCCTGGGAGGTAATTGCTTCAGTAATCCTTCTATATTTTCTTTTTCGCTCCTGGCGATTTCTAAAGCAATGATTTCCTCCTCCAAAGAATAGCTCATAGACAGATCCTTTTCATCTGCGTCTTCCCATTCTTTTAAGGGCATGCTTTTCATTAAATATTCACGGTGAATTTTTCTGCGAAGCGACCTGAAAAGGTAAAAACGGGCCGTTTCAACATCGCTCAGTTTTTCCCTCATCTGCCATAGGTCTATAAATAAATCCTGAATAGCATCTTCAACTATTTCATCTTTACGGATAATCTTCTTGCCATAACTGTACAATACTGACACATATCTTCTGTACAAAATGGCAAATGCTTTTTCGTTACTCCGTTTTAAGCCTGACCACAGTTGCCTGTCCTCACTATTTTCAGTAAAGTTGTTCAATAAAATGAGTAGTTAATGTTCCTAAATACGAGTTAGTTCATCAAAAGCTATTATTCATAGAATAAACATAACCAAATAAAGGTAAATATAATTGATTTTTCTGATGAAAATTAGTATTTAATAAACAGATGGCAGTCCGTAACTCCGGCAGAGTGTCTGATATTCCAATTTATAATCTGCAGGGAAAACGATTTAAGAGGCTTTATCCGTTATATTTCCACCAGATCAGAGTGCCTTTGGAGCTGATTTTTTTTGCAAATTTGTTCCTTGTACCTTTGTCTCACTAAAAAAGCTTCATCCTTCGGATTGAATAAAATTAACAATGCAGCATTCGTTCACAGAAGAAAATTATCTGAAAATAATTCACGCACTCTCAGGTACGGAAGGAAAGGAGGTTAATACCAATGCCATTGCCGAAAGTACTTCAACACGTGCGGCTTCTGTCACCGATATGCTGAAAAAACTTGCCGAAAAAGGCCTTATTCATTATAAGCGCTACCAGGGGGTTAAACTTACCAGAGAAGGTGAAGAAAAAGCACTTGGAATTATACGCAGGCACCGCCTGTGGGAGGTTTTTCTGGTGGAAAAGTTAAATCTCGGGTGGGATGAAGTACATGAAATCGCTGAAGATCTGGAACATATCAACTCGAAACTGCTGGTAGAGCGGCTGGATGAATTTCTTAATTACCCCAGATTTGACCCACATGGCGACCCCATCCCCGATGCAAAAGGCCGTATGCCGGACTCTTATTCCCAGAAACTCTCTGAAATCAGAGAAAATGAATCGGGGATCATTACCGGAGTGCTGGAGCATAGCCCGGCATTCCTGCAGTATCTCGACCGCACCGGTTTATCGATTGGCAGCAGACTGACTATTCTTGAAATTATTGAATATGATAAATCAATGCTGATCAGAATTAACACCGGAGACGAGCAGTTTATCAGTCATGAAGTATCCAGAAATATATTGGTTCAATTAAATACCGCAACTCCCTGATGAGATTCAAGATCCTGGACCGATATCTGTTAAAGAATTTTCTGATTACCTATCTATTCGTCGCTCTGATGATCGTGCTGATCATTTGCGTGGTCGATTATACGGAAAAAGTGGATGATTTCATTAAACGGCAGGCCCCCACGAGGGCTATTTTTCTGGATTATTACATCAATCTGGTTCCTTACTGGGCTAATTACATAAGTCCGCTTATGGTATTTATCGGTACCGTTTTTTTTACTTCAAGGATAGCCGCCCGGACAGAGATCGTCGCTATGCTGAGTACAGGCATCAGTTTCGGCCGGATCATGTTCCCATACTTTCTGGGAGGTGCTGTCATCGCCCTGTATACTTTTGCCATGGTGGGATGGATTTTACCCAAAGCGAATAAGAAGCGAAACGCTTTTGAAATCAAATATACCAAAGACGAGTTTTATTTTGATGGCCGGAATGTTCATCTGAAAATCGCCCCCGAAACCTACGCCTATCTGGAAAGCTATAACAATGTAACCAAAACCGGCAACAGGTTCACACTGGAAATGATTGAGGGGACCACGCTGAAGCAAAAGCTTTCCGCTGATAAAATCGTATGGGAACCCGAGAAAGAGAAATGGTCTATCAGGAATTATTATATCAGAACCATCAATGACCAGGGTGAAACCATTACGACGGGTACTGAGATTGATACTACTATAAACCTGACCCCCCGCGATTTTGAAAGTCAGTACAAAGTGTTTGAAACCTTTACGTTACCTGAACTGGAAAACCATATAGAATTACTCAAAAGCCGCGGGTCCGACGGACTGGAGGTCTTTCTCATTGAGAAATACACGCGCTTTACCCAGCCATTTGCCATTTTCATTCTTACGGCCATAGGAGTCATTGTATCCGCCCGGAAAAGCCGGCGTGGCGTAGGGTGGCCCATTGCCATGGGATTTTTGCTGGCCTTTGTCTATATCCTGTTTTTTCTCGTTTCGAAAGGGATTGCCGAAGCCGGAAATATCAATACATTGTTTGCTGTATGGCTCCCGAATATCGTTTTCAGTGTAATCGGAATCGTATTGTATAAAACATTGCCCAGATAAGAACGATCATATCCCTAAACAATATAAGGGTAACAAAAGAGTTAAAACCTTTAATTCTTTGCAATTACTCTTATTTTTGCTGAATAAATAATTACTTCGCGAGGCGCGCGTCATCGCCACTGAGTATGAAATTACCACACCTTTTACTGGTTGTTCCCTGTTATAATGAAGAAGCCGTTCTGGAAGACTCTTACCAAAAACTGATTACCTTTTACGAGCAGATCAAACAAAATGCGCTGATTTCACCGGATAGCAAAATATGCCTTGTTGACGATGGCAGCCGTGACAAGACGTGGTCTATTATTAACGCCCTCTCTCTGAAAGACAATACGGTTCTGGGTATAAAACTCTCCCGTAATTTTGGCCACCAAAGTGCTATTATGGCAGGATTAGATCATTTCCGTCATGATTTTGATTGCTTTATCACTATTGATGCTGATTTACAGGATGATGTGAATGCGATCACCGGAATGATTGAAAAATACAAGGAAGGGGCTTCAGTGGTATACGGTGTCCGCGACGACCGCAGCTCAGACAGCTGGTTTAAAAGAGTGACGGCCGAAGGCTTTTACAGCATCATGCAGAAAATGGGTGTACCGGTTATCTTTAATCATGCCGATTTCAGGTTAATGGATCGCCGGATATTACAGGAACTTCAGAGTTTTAAGGAGATTAACCTTTTTATCCGTGGGGTTATTCCGCTGGTGGGCTTCAAAAATGATAAAGTTTTTTATAAAAGACTGGAAAGAACTGCCGGAGAAACCAAATACCCTGTGCGCAAAATGCTCCTTTTTGCCTGGAACGGGATTACTTCTTTTTCCAATTTCCCGATGCGGCTGGTATTATACGGAGGCGCCATCACATTTTTCATTTCAATTCTGGTCAGTATCTATATTATCTTCTCCTTCTTATTTGGCTATACCGCACCAGGGTGGTCGTCAACGCTGCTCATTATCTCTGTTTTCAGCGGATTCAATATGATTGCTCTCGGATTGATCGGTGAATATGTCGGAAAAATATATGAAGAAGTAAAGGGTCGTCCCCGTTATATAATTGAAACTACTACCAATGAATAAAAACGCCGGAAATCTGCAAACGTGGACCCAATGGGGAGCTATCCTACTCTTGCTTATTGCAGTAACTCCATTGCTTGCTCTGTCCGCATTCAATCATCCTTCGCCGGTAGACGACTATTGTTATATTGATACGGTTTTTAAATACTCCTGGCCCGAAGCCATGTATTTTTATTATACCGGCTGGACAGGACGTTATTTCAGCATACTATTGAACCATACCAACCCGCTGCTGTTTCATTGGTTTGGCGGATTTAAGGTTATTCCACCTTTTTTAATTCTTGGAATTACCAGTGCAGTATTTCTTTTCTTCAGAAAAACCCTGCAGCAGACTTCTGCCCGGGCAGCCCTTAGCATAACCGGTATTATAACGTTTTTATACGTAATGGCTCTGCCCAGTCCGGCTGAAGCATTTTACTGGATGGCTGCCTTTTCCACCTATACATTTGCCAATATTTTTACGGTACTTTGGATAATAAGTACCACGGCCTGGTACCATACCACTGATCAACCTTCCCGTAAAAGGATTGAAATTCTTAGCTGTTTTTTTGTTTTCGCTATCATCGGCAGCAGTGAGACCAACCTGCTGATTATATGCCTGCTTATCGGGAGCTGGTGGGTATACCGTCTGCTGTATTTCCGGAAAATTGACTATTTCATGGTCACGACCGTGGTACTCGCTACCATTTGTCTTTTATTCTTCTTTCTGGCACCGGGCAATTCGGCCCGCCTCGACGGGAATCCGCTAAGCGGAGATATAATCACATCTGCAATAGCCTCATTCCGTAAGCTGGGGCAACTGCTTTGGGCATGGTCCAACCAAACACCCTTATTATTCTTTTCGGTGATATGGTGGCTTATACTTGATAACCGTACCCTGCGCACAAGCCATTATCTCAGTGCGCCCGTCTGGCTGGTTATGCTGTTGTATATTGGTATTTTAACGGCTCAGCTGTTTCCATCCTATTATGGTATTGGTATAGAGCCGACACCAAGGGTTATCAATTGTGTGTACCTGTTTTTTCTGCTGGGATGGTTTTTCATTATTGCACTGATCAAATCTTTTGCCGTAAAACATAATATACAGGTTCCCGACCGTTTAGTAATAGCTCTGGCGGTACTTACCCTTCTTTTTCCTGTCCGGAATTATAAGGTAATTGCTGCTTCCAATACACTGTCAATGCTTTATACCGACTGGCTAAGTGGCAAAGCGGCTGCCTTTGACCACGAAATGAGCGAACGCTACGCCATGATCCGTGCATCAAACGATCAGGAAATTACATTACCGCCCATACAAAACCGGCCCTGGTCTCTTTATATAGGAGATATTGCTGACAGCCACTGGTGGGTGAAATGTACGGCAGGGTATTTTGGTAAAGAGACCATTCATATAACTGATTCCCCGACAAAGTGACACTCAATAAAAAATTCATCACACTCATTTTTTTATTCATCCCGATCTTATTCTGGATTATCACCGTTTACTGCTATTCTGTAAATGTTCCGTGGTTTGACGATTTTGATCCTTTTTCGGATTTTCTTCGTCAATGGATCACAAATGAGTCATGGACCGAGCGGGTAGCATTGCTGTTTCAGCCCAATAACGAGCACCGGATGGTCTTTGGCAAGCTGGTTACAGCGATTCTTTATGGTATTACCGGAAAACTGAATTTCTCTGTACTTCACTGGGCAGGTGCCGCTTATACCCTTGGCACTCTGTTTATTTTCTGGAAGATCTTTCAGAAAAGCAAATGGCCGGCATTGTATTTTCTGCCGGTTCCGTTTCTCTTATTTCAACTTCATTATTACCTGATTTTTCATTGGGCAATCTGCAGTCATCAGCATCAGCCTGTCGTTTTTTTTGTATCGCTCAGCATGTACCTGCTGGCGACAAAACGTTTCACCTGGGCCATTGCAGCAGCCATCTGCGCTACTTATGCCATGAGTAACGGCATATTTGTATGGGTTAGCGGAATGGCTGTCTTACTTTTTCACTCTCAGTGGAAACAAGCGGGAATATGGTTACTATTTGCCTTGGTCGCAGTAGGATTTTATTTCAGAGGAATGGAATCCCTGGGTAATGAATCCAGCATTGATTTTTTTCTTCAGCACCCTCATTTGTCATTTCTTGGTTTTTTTGCCTTTTTAGGAGGTCTGTTCGAAATATATCCCAGCCACGCCTCTGTTTTCCTCCGTTCATTAACGCCGGTTATTTTTGGTTTATTAGTGAATCTTTGGGTATTCGTCTGGTTGGCAGGGCTGCTCCTGACCTGGTTAAAAAATATTTTCACTAACCGTCCGACACCAGCCTGGGCTTCAGATATTGCTCATCGCTATGCTGAAAAAAGAAGTCTTTCAGACTTTGTGCTTGGGTTTACGGTTTTTCTGCTGGCCAATGCCCTGGTTATCGGATTTTTACGTCCCAGGTTCGGATTTTTCGTAATGATTGTCAGTAATTACAAAATTTACCCGGCCCTCTTTCTGATTGTTGCTTATCTTTCATTCCTGTGTGCCGTTCCTGGTTCGCAGAGAAAAGCATGGTTTACCACAATGGCCGCCGCTGTACTGATCTGGGGAATAAGCATCTTCAATTATATGCCGGATATCGCTGAAAGGAGAAAATACCTGCTGACCAATGCTTACAACCAGGAACATCACGGCTATGGATTGGGCCACCAGCCCGGATCACCTGCTGCCGCCTATGTAGATCAGCTGATGAATGACCTGGTTTCCCGAGGTGTGTATCAGTATCCGGATACCTATAACGATCAGGTAAAAATGATGGAAACTACCCGGAATCCCCTGTCAGCTGCATTTGACATAAAGACAGAACACACTGAGGATCAGATTACTGTCAGTGAGACCAATTTCCCTTATAGATATGGTTATGATACCGGACTGATTGTTTTTTTCAGAAAAGAGGACAATCTTTATCTGTTTAAGATGAATCCCCGAAATTACACCGGTAAGCTGCCTTTCAAACATTTTGAAAAGGGCTTTTATGTTAACGTTCCTGTGGAGGCACTTCCGCCGGGCACTTATGACATGGGATTATTTTATGCTCTCAAAGACAAAAAACCCGCAGCTGAGATCATACAAAAGATCACTATAGGCAACAGATAAAAGCTGAAAAATATATCTTTGCCAAATATCCAATCATTAGAAACATCTTAACATCAGAAAAACTTGGAACAACCTATCATATCAATTGTTGCGCCTCTTTATAACGAATCCGAGTCATTTCCCCATCTGATCAGAAGGCTGAATGCCGTTCTGGACAGTTTCGAACACCCCGTTGAAGTTGTATTGATTGACGACGGGAGCAAAGATGATACTGCCCTTAAAATGAAACAGATTGCATTGACGGACAGTCGTTATCATTGTGTATTTCTCTCCAGGAATCACGGGCATCAGCTGGCACTGACTGCTGGTATGTCTGTCGCAAAAGGAACAGAAGGCTTATTTATTATTGACGGCGATTTACAGGATCCTCCTGAGCTGCTCCCCCAATTCTATCAGTTACTGAAAGAAGGCAACGATGTGATCTATGCTGTCAGAAAAAAGCGTAAAGAAGGTCTTATCAAGCGAACAGGTTATTATATGTTTTACCGGCTCCTGAAATCCATCTCTTACATTGAAATCCCGCTTGACAGTGGGGATTTTGCGATGGTGAGCCGCCGGGTAATCGATGTGATGAATAAAATGCCGGAGGAAAGCCGCTATCTGAGGGGTATGCGGTCATGGATCGGATTTAAACAAACCGGATTTGAATATGAGCGGGATGAAAGAGTGGCAGGTGAATCCAAATACTCTTTTAAACAGTTATTCCGTCTGGCTTATAACGGGATTTTCAACTTCAGTGAATTTCCTATTAAGTTTATGACCCTGACTGGTGGCACGGCCATTAGTATAGCCCTGATATATTTCCTGTCTGTGATCGTTAAACGTGTGTTCTTTGAACAGGTTATTGAAGGTTTTACCGCCCTGTTATTTGTGATTATTCTCTTCAGCGGTGTGCAGCTTCTTGCGTTAGGTATCATCGGTGAATATGTACTCCGAATATTCTTTCAGTCCAAAAACCGGCCTTTGTACATCATCAAGGATGAAATTGTCAATGGAAATTACCTTTGATTAAATGCTGTTCAACTCTCTGCAATTCCTGATTTTCTTTATAGTAGTCACGCTGGCTTACTTCAGCCTTTCCTGGCGCGGAAGGTGGATATTACTGCTGACAGCCAGCTGCTATTTTTACATGGTTTTCAAACCGGTTTACCTGCTCATTCTGTTTGCTACAATTGTAATAGACTATTTTGCAGGAATCTGGATTGAACAGGCAAAAACCCACCGGAATAAGAAAATACTGCTGATTATCAGTCTCATTTCCAATATCGGTATTCTGGCCTTTTTCAAGTATTTTGACTTTGTAGAAGAGTCCGTCAATATCATGCTGGCATCATTAGGCGCTGATATCGTTTTCCCTCCGTTAACTGCCTTACTGCCATCCGCCATTACACAGTTTATGGTCAATGGAGCCGGACAGATTTTACTGCCGATTGGTTTGTCTTTTCATACATTTCAGGCTATGAGCTATACCATTGAAGTATACCGCGGCAATCAGCAATCGGAAAAACATTTCGGGATTTATGCCCTCTATGTAATGTTTTATCCGCAATTGGTAGCAGGTCCTATTGAACGTCCGCAAAACATGCTGCATCAGTTTCACAGCTATTTTGAATATGATTTTGAGAATGTAAAATCGGGGTTAATGCAAATGGCTTTCGGCTTTTTCAAAAAGCTGGTAGTTGCTGACCGGCTGGCCATGGTCGCAGACTATGCTTATGCCAATCCATCCGAACAGAACGGCTTAACGCTGCTGGTGAGTACGGTTTTCTTTTCTTTTCAGATTTACTGCGATTTCTCAGGTTATTCTGATATCGCTATCGGAGCAGCGCGCGTGATGGGCTTCAAACTGATGGATAATTTCAAAAATCCCTACGAAGCTACTTCAATTTCCGATTTCTGGGCCAGATGGCATATTTCGTTATCGACCTGGTTTAAGGATTATCTGTATATACCCATGGGAGGAAACCGGAAAGGAGAAACCCGACGGCAAATTAATCTCTTTACCATATTTCTGGTGAGCGGGCTCTGGCACGGTGCCAGCTGGAATTACGTCATCTGGGGTGCACTTCACGGGTTCTATTCAGTAGCAGGCGGCTTGAAAAACAAGTGGTTAAAGAAAAAGGATATTCATATTCCTCAGACGTGGATAGTGAGATTTGTAAATATTTTCATTACTTTTCTGCTGGTTATGTTTGCCTGGGTATTTTTCAGAAATGATAAGGCCCCTGTAAGACAATCTTTTGAAATTATACAGAAGATGCTGACACTATCCTGGAGCGATCCCATCCGGTCTCCGTTCAATACTATTGAAATGTGGTTTTGCGTATTACTGATAATACTGTTACTGATAAAGGAGCACTACTATCTTAAAATTCCGACCACAGATACAAGGTTATTTCTTTTATTGTTTGCAGGCATTGCATTTCTGACCTACTTTTTTGGCGTATTTACGTCGAATCAATTTATATACTTTCAATTCTGATGAAATAGACTCTGAAAATACTGAATGACACACTTTAAATCCACACTAAAAATTGCTGATAAAAATAATCAGGCAGCACTGCTGCTCTGTCTGATACCCGTACTTATTTACTGGATAATATTTTTCAGATTCGCGCTGAATGCTAATTATATCGCCTATGACGACACCTTAATTTTAAGTATTATTCCTGCGTTTGAAGAGGCATCCTGGATGGAAAGATGGAAACTGCTGTCGGGGCTTTTTCCTGAACACCGGCTTGTATTCTCCCGGTCTGTGGTTTTACTGACAAACCTGCTCTTTGGAAAGGTAGACCTTACTTATCTGATGATCGTAGCTAATATTTGCTATACAGCCTGTATCTGGGTTTTCTATAGAGTATTCAAATCTTTAAATCTCTCAATCTGGTACTTTATCCCCATTGTGTGGCTATGGTTTAGTATACAAGCCTTTGAAAATATGTTCTGGGGTGTCAGTTCCTTATGCAATTTCGGAGTATTGTTATTTGTATTGCTGGCGGTGTATTATGCTTCATTTGAAGAAAACAAACCCTGGAAAGCGTTACTGTTTGCGCTGCTGGCAACCTTTACCTATGGCAACGGGTTATTCTCATTTCCTCTGCTGATTATCCTGTTCTGGATCA
>JBEBXQ010000144.1:0-11733 GCA_040391535.1 Telluribacter sp.
GTAGTGACGGCAGGTAACGCTGATAAGGACGGCCATAATCTATGGATCTTTCCATGCCCGGTTGCTTGTCATACACCATAATAAAGTGCAGGTGGCTGTTGTTGCCTTTGTTGGGACCCACTTCATAATCACCGTTCATGGTGTCATCATTGGTGTAATTTACATAGAATACGACTTCGGAGTTACTGCCTCCTTCGCTGTTTTTCATATCCCATAAAGACCCGAAATCACTGAATAAAGCATATCTGCCTGATTCAATTACCTCTTTGGCCAGTTTAGCGGCTTCTGTATATAAGCCAGCATCATTTGTCGCGCTTGCCCTGGTGAGCGCAAGACGTGCTTTCATTGCTTTGGCGGCATCCTGGGTAACCCTTCCCGTCGTTGATTTGCCGGGAGCCAGATTGGCTATCGCATTGTCAAGATCGGCAAAAATAACGTTGTAAAATTCTGCGGAGGTTGACCGCTTCGCAGTGGTAACCACTCCCAGGGTAGGTTCGGTATTCAGTACTACATCCCCCCATGTTTCGGTGATAATGGACAGATAAAGTGCCCGCAAAAACCTTACTTCTCCTTCATACTGTTTGTTAAGCGCATCTGTCAGGAGCGGACTGGGCAACAGTGATAAAGCCGTATTACAGGTATTGAGTGCTTTATAAAGATGTGTCCAGTAATCTTTGAGATTGGTCTGGGCGCCATTGAGATCGACAGTATAGTCTGAAATCTGATTGGCTTTATTGTCGCCCCCTCTCAGGAATAAATCCGTACCGGTTTCACAGAAAGCCGACGGAAATTCCTTCCCATACCATAACCTCATGCCCGAATAGCTGGCATTGACAGCACTGGTGATGCCTAATTCAGTGTTAAAAAACGGATCTTCGGTCAGTCCGCTCTTATTGGTTTCGCTCAGGTAATCTTCGCAGGAAAACAATCCCAGCGCTGTTATCCAGATGAATGACTTATAAAATATCTTTTTCATATCGCTTAAAAATCAATGTTTACACCAAAAATCAATTGCTTCACCAACGGGAAACTCAAGGCACCGCCACGTTCAGGATCGTAATCTTTGATCTTGCTGAATGTGAAATAGTTTTGCATGGTCGAGTATACACGTATTCTGCTTACACTCAGTTTGTTCAAAACGGATTTAGGTAAATTGTAGCCCAGTGAAACATCCCTTATTTTGAGGAATGAACCATCTACATATCCCAAAGTAGACTGAAACAGGTAATTGGTTGTTGAATAAGAACTGTTTGGGCGCGGGAAAGCATTGGTAGGGTTTTCGGGTGTCCAGTAATCTACATTGGATGAATTTTCCAGTGCACTTGGCTTATAAGCTGTATTGGGCTCATAGTTGATAAACTGCCCAACCCGCGCAAAGACGAAGATACTCAGGTCAAAATTGCCATATTCAAAATGATTGCTGATTCCGGCAGAGAATTTAGGCACCTGCGAGAAGGTAACACGATCACCCGGATCACTCACTCCGTTACCGTTGGTGTCGGCTACTTTGATATCACCAGGTACAAACCCTCCGAATGCTTTGGCTTCTTCTTCCTCACCCAGCTGCCAGATCCCTGTTTTTTTGTAATCGTAAAATACCTTGGTAGGATCGCCGACAAACCAGCTGTTAGCTTCATTACGGGTCACACCGTTGTTCAGGGCCAGGATTTTTTCCCGGTTAAGGGTGAAGGACCAGTCGGTTGACCATCTGAACTTTGTTTTTGAAATGTTCTGCGAATTCAAAGCAATCTCTATACCCTTGTTTTCGGTTTGTCCGATATTTTCCATTACCTCTGTATAACCGGTGGCTGGTGGTAATAAGCTAGGCAACAGCAGGTCACTGGTTTTAGAACGGTATAGTTCAATACTACCGGCAAGACGGTTTCTGAAAATACCAAAATCAATTCCTGCGTTCCAGGTGCCGGTGGTTTCCCAGGTCAGACTTGAATTGGGGATCACGCTCGGCCAGTACCCGAAAGCGGCTGTCGTACCAAAAGCATAGGCAGAACCTGAAAGTCCTCCTTTTGTAGCGTAAGGATCAATGGCTGCATTTCCTGATTTACCCCAGCTGACCCTCAGTTTCAGATCATTGAACAAATCGCTGTCCTGCAGGAAACCTTCTTCAATCATACGCCATGCTCCGGATACCGACGGGAAATATCCCCATTTGTTCCCTGTGGCCAGTACAGACGATCCGTCAGTCCGGAGAGAAGCCTGGAAGATATAGCGATCCAGTAACTTATAATTAACCCTTCCGAAAAAGGAAGCGATGCGGGTTTCGAGAAGTTTACTGCCAATAGCCTTGGAGATGGTATTCGAGTTAATATCATGAAAGGAGGTAATCGGTGAAGCCTGGTTGTTGCCTGACGCTGTGTATTCTTCATATTTTGTACCTAATGAACTCGTTCCGATCATCGTGTTCAATTCATGAATACCGAACGTTTTACGGTAGGTCAGCGTGTTCTCCCAGGTGTAATTGAAACGGTTATTGATTTCAATTCCGGAAGAAGAGTTCCGTCCTACATTGGCGATGGTATTATAATCTTTGAAGTAGCCCCGGCGATAGTCAGAAACATCCAGTCCGATGGTCGTCTTAAAAAGCAGGTCTTTTGCCAGATTTATATCAAGATAGGCAGATGTAAATAACCGTTTGTCCAGCAGATTATTGACAAAAACGCCAGGCTGCTCATCAGCAAGAGGGGTAAACTGTGCGCTGTAACCCGGGGCCGGATTGAGGATCAGTTTTCCTTCGTCATCAAAAGCTTTGGCAATCGGCAGGATTTTGTTGGCCATGTTCAGCGGATTATCGCGCTTATCCTGATTTTTGTACGTATAAATGGCATTAATACCAACCTTGAAACGGTCATTCAGCTTATGGTCTACGCTTATTTTTCCGTTAATGCGGTTGAATACGTCATCGAGTAATAAACCTTTATCGCGCTGGAAACCGGAAGAGATAGCAAAAACGGTTTTGTCATTTCCACCCGTAAGGTTGATTTCATAATTCTGTAGCAGACCATTATGGAAAATATAATCCTGCCAGTTTTCAAATTGTCTGTTCTGAATATACTGATATTCATCTACCTGGAAAATATCCTGGTCATCACGGTAGACATCCTTGTTGGTTGTCCGGTAGGCCTCGCGTTTGAGTTGCGCGTATTCTTCTCCGTTCATCATGCGCGGGTAAAGACCTTTGCTGTTAACGGATACGTAGGAGTTGACAGACAGTTTGGCACGTCCTGAGGAGCCTCTTTTGGTAGTAATAATAATGACACCGTTGGCACCGCGCGTTCCGTAAATGGCTGTGGAGGCCACATCTTTCAGTATCTCAATCGACTCGATATCGGTTGGGTTAATGTCCACAAATGATCCGTAAGGAATACCGTCAACCAGAACCAGCGGATTATTATCGGCTCTCAGCGACCGGTTTCCGCGTAGCAGAATGTTAATACCGGCACCGGGTTGTCCGGATGACTGTGTAATATCAATGCCCGCTACCTTACCCTGCAGCGAACGCAGCGCGTTGGTGGTAGGTATAGCTGTAATATCCTTGGCTTTTACCGAAGTAATTGCACCGGTTACATCACTTTTTTTCATGGTGCCATAACCCACTACTACAATTTCTTCCAGTGCCCTGGTGTCGGGAGTCAGCTGAATATCGAGTTGGCTGCGGTTATTTACGACTATTTCCTGCGGATTGTAACCGACAAAGGAAAAAATCAATACCCCGTTTCCGTCAGGAATGGTAAGGCTGTAAGTCCCGTCGACTTCTGTGGTTGTACCGGTCGTTGTGCCCTTGAGAAGGATATTCACGCCAGGAAGTTCTTCTCCGTTTTCTCCCGTTACCTTTCCTGTAATTCTGAACTCGGAAACTGCCGGACGGGCCCCGTTGAGGTTTTGCCTGAAAGCCTCTTTTCCATTGACTTTACCCGCAACTACGAGCGGACGGTCTTCTGCCTGAGCATTATAGCACAAGGCAAGAAAACAAAGTGCATACAATCTGCGTAGATTCCTGAACATACCATCTGGGTTTAATAATTTAATGATCATATTTAGCTGAAAAGCTATAATTGGATTTATCTGATAAATGGGTAAAATGGAATTATATAAATCCAATTAATACTTTGAAAATGTATGAATTGACAAGTAAATACAGGAAAAAACGGGCTTATTTATTTACGCAATCGTTGCCGGGAACGATATTGTTAGAGGCCATCTGAATAACTTCACGTTTGGAAAATGCAACCGAAGGGGAAGTTCTGTTTTGAATGGTCCAGGGTATTAATTGGATTAATTTATGATCAACGGTATTTTGTCGCTTTCTTTTATGATCATCCTGTGGCATTATTATAAAAACTGATGTCGGATGTGAGTACAAAAGACGGGTTCGGTGATTTATAGTAAGGTAACCAAAAGCCAGACTTCTGATTCATGATAATTGTATACTTAGTCCGTGTTTTTTCTCTCTGCATGATTCTACTTTCCTGTGCTCAGACCGGGTGGTGCAGAAAAGCGAATCCGTCAGGTATGGATACAGTTGCTGTAGTACCGTTTATGATTACAGAAAACGATACCAATACTTATCAGCTTAAGCTGGCTTTGGATGAAAGGGGAAATCCGGTTTATTTTTTCAGAAATATTTTTACCCCCGTTTGTCTTACGGGCGAATGCAAACCGGTTTATATTAACTTCTATTGGGATTTACTGGGTAACTATACACATTATGACATGCCTGAAGGTGAAATTCTGACCAAAATGGATCATGATGAATTTTCGGAAGACGACTATACTAAACTGCAGGACATCCTGATCAATTCTTCTTCTCTGCTGAAAGATGTGGAAATGGAAGACCTCATCAGTACAGGAACGGAGCATCTGGCCGATTCGGTCGATGCGAAAACCGGAGCTACGCTGAAATCCATAAAAAAAGAAATCATTGAAGGTGCCGTATATACCTGTTACACACTCTGGCATATTGCCTATGGGGATGTTGTGGTAGGGAAAATGCGCTCCGTAACCGATTCTTTGTGCAATGAGACGTTGCTGCATACTTTTCTGAACAGTCCCAATTACCATTATCAGTATTGGGCGATGGGTAAGGTGATGGATAATAATGGAAAGGTGAAACCGGCTTTTTTGCCTGATGTGAAGCATATCATTCAGGGGAAAAACATTTTTGCCGCACGCTATGCTTTACAGAAAATAACCTCCGACCAGACAGATGCCGGCTGGCTTTGGGAAGTTTACCAGCAGAGTACGTATGCGTTTCAGCTGGAATTACTCAAAAAAATGGAGAAAGTGCCTGTGCCGGAAAATACGCAGCAGGTTATCGCTGGTCATTTAAAGCAAGGCAATGAAGTGCAATCCGGACTGATCATCGATATTCTGGAGAAGCAACCCCAGTTATCAACCACTACCATGAAGACCATGGCAGGGTTACTGAAAAGCGCACCTGCCACAATTTCCGATAGAATCTATGGCCTTTTGAAAGAAAGAAATACCTCCGATGCGGAAGTAAAGAAGCAATTACTGGCCTATCAGCAACGCAAGCAACCGAAACCTTAATTTACTTTATTTTATACTGATTATGAGAATCCTTATTACAACTTTTCTGACGTTTTTGATTCCATTATTTCTGAACGCGCAGAACCACGTTTTTGTGGAAGCAGAATCATTTGAAGATCCGGGAGGCTGGGTGATTGACCAGCAATCGTTTGCTGTTCAGAAATCGTCCTATCTGATGGCACACGGTATGGGGCGTCCTGTTAAAGACGCAGTTACTACCGTCAAATTTCCCAAAAAAGGCAAATACCAGCTCTGGGTAAGGACAAAAGACTGGGCACCTTTCCCGAAAGGTCCGGGTAAATTCCGGATTTCCGTGGATGGAAAGCCGCAGGATATGATTTTCGGTGAAAGCGGCTCTGCCGAATGGAAGTGGTACAAAGGAGGGACGGTAGATATTCAGAATGAAAATGCAAAAGTAGCTTTTCACGATCTGACAGGATTTAACGGCCGTTGTGATGCCCTGCTGTTTACAGACGACACCCAATTCACTCCGACCAATGACGTCGAACAGCTTTCGGCCTTCAGGAAAAAAATGCTGGGATTAACCGGTACCCCACAAGTTGCGGGACATTTTGATCTGGTGGTTGTAGGCGGAGGGGTTGCCGGGACCTGCGCGGCTATTTCCGCTTCCAGGAGCGGACTGAAAGTCGCACTGATTCAGGACAGGCCGGTTCTGGGAGGAAATAACAGTTCGGAAGTAAGGGTACACTTAATGGGCGATGTGGATAAAAATCATTATCCCAAGCTGGGCAGAATTGTTAGAGAACTGGATAACGGTGATCCCGGAAACGGAAACGCAGATGCTAAATTATACGGTGATGCAAGGAAACTGGCCATTGTGAAAGATGAAAAAAATATTTCCTTATTTCTGAATACCCACGTATATCAGGCGGAGAAAAAAGGCGATCAGATTGTGGCCGTAACAGGCCGGAATATCGCTACCAACCAGGAGCTGCGTTTTACAGGAACCTATTTTGCAGACTGCACCGGTGACGGGACGCTGGGATATCTGGCAGGAGCGGACTTCAGGATGGGACGCGAAAGTAAAAGTGAGACCGGCGAATCCCTGGCTTCAGAAAAAGCAGACGATTTTACACTCGGAACCTCCAATTTGTGGGCATCCGTTGCCAAAGATACGCTGTCTTCATTTCCGGCTACACCCTGGGCAATGCAGTTCTCAGACGAATATCATATTGATCAGTTTAAGTCTGATTGGGAATGGGAGACTGGTTTCGGAAATTATAATACCATTACACAAGCCGAAGAAATCCGGGATCATAACCTGAGAGCCGTTTTCGGTAACTGGTCCTATCTCAAGAATAACAAGTCTGAAAAATATGGCAGGCAGCAGCTGGCCTGGGTAGCGTATATAGGCGGAAAACGGGAGTCAAGAAGAATCACAGGCGACCATATCCTTACCCAGATGGACATTCAGGATGGTGTAAAGTATCCGGACGGAGCAGTGACCGCCACCTGGACGATCGACCTGCATTTCCCGGACAAAAAGAACACGCTTTATTTCCCCGGGGAAGAGTTTATGGCTGCAACGAAGCACATCAGGGTAGCACCTTATACGATACCTTACCGTTGTCTGTATTCAAAAAATATATCGAATCTGTTCATGGCAGGCCGGAATATCAGTACTACGCACGTTGCATTTGGAAGTACCCGTGTAATGCGTACCTGCGGTATGATGGGTGAAGTGGTTGGTTTTGCAGCGTCTGTCGCCAAAAAACACAATACGACCCCACGCGGTGTTTATCAGGATCAGTTAAGAGAGCTGATGGCGATTATTGGCGGAGAGGGTGAAGTAAACGGCGGGGAATAATCCCCGTCATCCGATGGCATCATTCGGATCGGGTAATTTTCCGAAACGTTTCAGTGACTGAATATGAGAACGTAACGCGCTCATGAAGGTAGGGTTTTCCTGATAGGTAATCCCGAATTCATGAGCCGTTT
The DNA here is from genome assembly GCA_040391535.1 of Telluribacter sp. Taxonomy (GTDB): domain Bacteria; phylum Bacteroidota; class Bacteroidia; order Cytophagales; family Spirosomataceae; genus JBEBXQ01. The sequence continues at coordinate 7,525 of JBEBXQ010000144.1, forward strand.
GTCTTACAATAGGAGCAATGGCAGGATAATGAACATGACAAACCTTCGGAAAAAGATGGTGTTCAATCTGGAAATTTAACCCGCCGATATACCAGCTCAGCCACTTGTTATGCGGAGCAAAATTCACAGTAGTTTCGAGTTGGTGAATGGCCCAGTTGTTATGGATCATCCCGTCGGCATCGGCTTGCGGATGCGTGGTTCCTTCTACAGAATGCGCCATCTGAAAAATCACCGTCAGCAGCAATCCGGATGTAAAATGCATCACCAGAAATCCTGCCAGAATTTCAATAAACGGCATGTGAAAAACAAAAATGGGCAAAACAAAGAATATGCTCAGATAAAGGACTTTGATCAGAATCAGATTGGCCAGCATCCAGCGGTTTTTACCAGGCGACTGCCGGTTAACGCCCGACCTGATAAAGCCAATGTACTGAATGAAATCTTTCACAATAAACCAGTAAAGCGTCAGAATTCCGTAAAAGAAGAACGCATAAACCCACTGGAAACGGTGGACTGCTTTGGGTTGGGCATGCGGAGAAAGCTTCACCACACCGCGGTCACGGATGTCTTCATCAAGCGGAACTATATTGGTATACGTATGATGCAGAATGTTATGCTGCAGTTTCCAGTTGGTTACACCCACACCGGCAAAATGTAAAGTTCTGCCCATCCACTTATTCAGATTGGGCGCTTTTGAATAGGCACCGTGATTGGCATCATGCATGATACTCATGCCGATACCTGAAATGGCGATACCCATCACAATCCAAAGGAAAATGCTTAATGAAAAGTAAGGCTGAAATATTAAAATGGTGAGAAAGGGGAGCAGGTATGCCGAAATCAGTACAATGGTTTTAATGACCATGGTTTTGTTGGCATAAGGCGATTTGTTGTTTTCCTGAAAATAACCATCAACTCTTTTTTTTAATGTGGTAAAAAACTGGCTCTTAACGGAATTGTCAAATTTAATTTTTTTGGCGGCTTGCTTTGTGTTCATGTAACCCTTTTATATGTTGATACCAATATGGTAGAAGACAAGAGAGGCGAAAATGGGTGAGAGTTTAGCGGTCAGCGAGCCTTGCATGCTAAGATAACGAAAATGAGTGAGAATTATGCAGGAATTGCAGGTATTATTATGGACGCTTCTTTTATAACCTCCCTGTCCGGGACAGCTATTGCGGGTAACAGTTGAAGAAAAACTTTACAGATTCCGGTATTTTCCGGAATAGTTTACGTATATTGGTATTATCATCGTGATATGATGTTGTTTAAACTTCATATTTTCCTAACCCTTGCTTGTCTATGATCAGAAACAGTTATTATGAAGACGGTCTTCTGGAGATTGTCGTTCTGGGCCCTATGGGTTCTGATGAAAAAGAAGTGTCAAGTACAACAAAGCGTATAGGTGCTGCAGTGGAATCGTTACTGGAAGAAGATTCGTTAAAGAAGTATCTCGAATTGACCAGAACCCGGCCCATGCCCGTGCAGATCCCTGAAAACTGGATGGACTCAGAGATTGTGAAAGGTATTATGGATAAGGTGGATACCGCAGATTTAGTTATTGTAAATCTGACTCCCTACATGGGAATTACAGGCTCTCCCAGTCCCAATGTTTTTTATGAACTGGGGTTGCTGCATTCTTTAGGGATGCCGGTCATATGTGTTGCCCAGCTGGGAACTGAGATTCCTTTCTATGCGCGGCATAACAGAATCAGCATGGTTAAAAGTTTTGATATAGAGGATATTAAAGATCGGCTTCGGCAACCGCTAACTGTTTTTTTAGATCCGGAAAGTTCGGCTGATTTTACGGATAATCGCATAACCCAGTTCTACGGATTACCCATCGTTGATATTAGTGCGGCAGTAGGCCTGGCTACCGGATATTATCAGAATTTTGTTTTCAGGCTGCTGGATCGCAAAGGGATTATTCCTCATAATAAGGACAAGGTAAACAGATTGATTGTGGTACGTCCAAAGAATATTATGCATGAGTTTGAAGAGGACAAAGAGTATCTGGAGAATATACTGAAGGAAAACGGATATACCTTACAGAATAGGATTAATCTGACCGATCCTTATGACACAAAAGGCAGAGGATTAAATGTGGATTGTGTGGGAACTATTATACTCGATTTACCCAGTACATTATACCCCTTAAAAAAATCTCCGCGTATTTTGTCTTTAACGGAACGGCTTGATAAACAGGGGGGATTTACGATGCCTTCTAATCCCAACCGGGATATTGCCCTGAAGCAATTGAGTGAACGGTTATTGGACCGGGTACAAAATGCCATTCAGTACCACCTCAGGAAAGATGCGGGTATCATCCATCAGGGCTGGCTTGACTTTGCTACAGTTGAGCAGGTACCCGGATTGCTGAAGAAATACGGTGTGGAGCCGGACCGGTAGCGACAACAGGATTGCACCGGATAAAAGAACTTAACCCATTACTGACTCCTTTTCAAAATCAGGAATGTGAAACTGGAATGGAGTGAAAATTGAATAATCAGACTATTTATCCTCTCAATCTAAAATTAGAATTATATGCAGATTATGATGTGCGGAGCAGGTGATATCGCTCCATTTTTAGAGGAATTTAAAAGCCAGGTAACCTTGTTTGAATGGCGGCCGATTTGTTTTCTTGATGGTAATTTAAAATATACCAATTATCATAACTACCTCGAAAACTCAGTGGAAACAGTGAAACGATCCGATGTGGTTGTATTTGTTATCAATCAGGACTATGGTGATATCACCTGGCAGAATGAATTTCATGCTGCTAACCAGGAAGGGATTACGTATATAATTCTTTGCCTCTCGGACACCTTTAAAAAATATGTCGACTTTAACTGGAGCACCGAAGAGCAAAATGAGTTAAAGGACAATGATATGAAATTGTTTACCGCTTTGAATGAAATAGAGCGTTTACAGAAGACCATCATTACCTATACATCGGATAGTTTTGCCCAGAATCTAAGAAAACAACTTTCACTGACCATAGAACAGGCGGCGAAAGCATTAATAAAAGAGAACCGGCGCAAAGTACTATTGGATATCGTTTTGTCCAGGGATAAAGAGAAAATCAAAGAATATGCTACTCCTAGACACAGAGAATTTCTGATCGATATTCTGATGGATATTTTTCAGAAAAAAGAAGTGAGAAAGCGTGTACTGGAGGTATTTGCTGTACAGAAAAACTTTTTCCTGGAGGAAAATGAGTTAATCAACTGTTTAAATGATGCGGAACAAGGCTTACAAAGAAAAACAATTGAATTGCTACCGGAATTAGTCCATGCGGATATCCATGATATGGACAGGGTTTTTCTGGTACTAAGAGAACTTGTTGTCAATAGTGATGATGTCGGAATTGACAGAAGGGTATCCGTGAGTATGCTGGATCTGGATGTGGTTAGGGCCGTAAAGGAACTGTCTGACATACCGTTGAAGGACGTAGGAACTCCCCGTAGAATTATCCAATGGATTGAACAGTATTTTGATTCAGAAAAAATACAGTTGATCCTGCAACACAGAAATAATTTCAGGGAAGATCTTGATAATCTATTGGCAATTTGCCAGGAATTCAGGCTGAGTAATGATACCTGGAAAAAAAGCATAGAGCCTTTACGCAACAAGCTTAGAAATAGCTTGTGATGAAAAGGGAGTAGGATTGGGCTCATACAATTTCCTTTCTCCTGAATGAGGAAAGAAATTGTATGAGGTATTCCCTTACAAATTGTTCGTGTTGATCACTCTTCTCAGGAATTCGGGTATTTCCTTGATTTGATTAATATCTCTCTCCTGGTTTTTGGTGGTCAGATGTTTATAGGGAACAAGCGATATATGTTTTTTTTGCTCCTGATGTCTGTTTTTAAAGATTTTATCATTTTCCCATCTGGTAGCATCCTCATCGTATTCACTGCTTCCATAAGCATGTTCAAAAGGGACAAAACCCTGTAACAGCAAATCGGCACACCAGCGTCTGTGTTCGATTTCGCCGTACTCCTGTAATATTTTATCCCCGAAAAGGAGATCAGCCACTTCAGGATCGGGTTCAAATGTTTTAGGATTGTATTTCCAGTTAATTGTTGGCCAGACCAGTCGTATTTTGGTCCACAGGTGATCAGCTGCCTGCCTGTTGGACACTTTGTCTTTTTCCGACAGGTTTTGCCACAAACTTTCAGCCTTGTCGTATACTTCATAGTCGGTAAG
>JBEBXQ010000145.1:0-11510 GCA_040391535.1 Telluribacter sp.
GTATGCCATAACACATTGGGTTCTCCCTTCAGAACACGCTCAATATAAGGGAACAGGGCTTCGTAGGTAGAAACAGGTACCTGTTCCTGATATTCCCTGATGGTTTTTATCTGTCCGTAATTGTAAAGTACACCCCATTCAGTATATCTGGCAGATTGGATCAGATCAGAAAAAACTGTTAACTGCGTCTCAACAGGATTTTTCATAAAATGCTCAATTCTGTCTATCCGTCTCTTCAAAAACCAAACTACAGTATCATTGACTAAACCCATTGAAATATAAATCAGTTGAATGCTTTCGGGAACAATTTAACTCTCATTCTGAATGCTGCGATTGCTCAGAAAAAATGTTTTGAATTTCATCAACAGGCAAAACGGATACTTATTATCTGAACGATCCGCAGAACGATTCAATCTGCTAATATAAATAAAAAAAAGGGCCCTGATCAGCCCTTTTCTGAAAACACTTCTGAAAGTTTATTATCTGGATGAAACCTTCCGGTAAATAAACAATACAAGAACGGCTCCCAGAATTGCGATAAATAAACTTCCGATATCAAAACCGTCAACAGTTCCGAAACCCAAAGCGCTGGAGATAAATCCACCCACAACGGCACCGACAATACCTATTAAAACGGTTACAAAGAAACCACCGGGATCTTTACCGGGATGTAATGCTTTTCCGATAGCTCCGGCGATAAGACCTACGATAATCCATGAAAAAATTCCCATATCTGTTTCCTGGTTAAGATTAATTACTGTATGTAATTAAAGATTTAAATTTGAATCTGCAAAATTTTTCTGCTATTCATTATACTTTTTTCCTGCAAACGGATCACTCTCAAACATATTATATCCGTGTGTTTTCCTTCTGATAGAATTATCAACCTCTTTTAAAACCAGTGAATCCTCTGCATACTCTTCATCTGAAAGTCTTCTTGCATTGACACTACCACCGGTTATGTAATCCAGGGCAGCTGCAAGATGGCGGTCTCTGATGTCGCCAAGCGGGAATAACCGTACACCTTCCCTGATATAGATATCGGGAATAAAGCCACCTGCATAATCTGAATTACCGCTGCTGTTGAATGATTTACTGACAATGGGCTGAATACCCCACCTGATTTTTTTCGAATCATCGGAAATGGTAATAGAACCGACGTTTTTACCTACGGTGGTATCCCCTATAACCACCACCTGCATGTAAGGCTTGAGTCCATTGATTGTCAATTCACTGGCTGATGCTGTTGAGGTAGTGGTAAGCACAAAAACCCGGTTTAGAGAAGACCCGATATTTTGTGATTTACTGATGAAATAATCTTTGAAAAAATCTTTACCATATTGCTCTTCCAGTGCTTTGGTTAATACAGGATTATACTCCTTATAGGAAAAAATATCTTTGGCAGTGACATTTTTAGCCAGCAAACTCGCCAGGTTTCTCGCGGAGGATACATAACCTCCGCCATTATACCGGAAATCAAGAATAAATTCATTGACTCCCGCGGCTTTCAATGTACCTATATAGTTATCAACAGCTTTGTCATAAGCTTCATTGGTTGTTCCGTTGGGTCCCGGGTTAAACTGATTATATACCAGATATCCGATTTTCTTCGGTCCTGCTGTAATCAATGTATCCAGAAATACCGGATTTTCCTGCAAGACAAGCGGAGTCAATGATTTTTCCCCGGTTTCAATTAATACCAGATCCGTGGAATTTTCATCAGGCTTTGAAAAGGAAAAGTTCATGGCGCCCTCTGTACCGTAAAGCAGATCAGCATAATTGCTGCGGGTGAGCTGCTGATTATTGATTTTTGTAAATATATCTCCTCTTTTTACCCCGGCCTGCGCAGCCGGTGATCCGGGAAGCACATATATCACCACACCCAGGATCTCATCTGATCCTGTATTTCTCAGATACAGCTTAAAATTCATCCCGGTTGATTTGGATTCTCCGCCTAAAGATGATTTCAGATCATCTGCACTTTCCTGTATCCATGAAAACCGGTCTCCGTCGGGACGACTGACTGCATTATATTTATACAGCAGCGATTCAAAAAAGGATGCCGGTTTCTGGTTGTAATCAGGTGAACCAGGCAACTTGTCATTCCAGTAATAATAAAGGCTCATGTTTTCATAAATCCACTGATTAATGACATCATCGGGAGGATTATCTCCTGAAGGCTTCGGATTTTTAGGTTCGCATCCTATCCATAAAACTGCCGCTGATAACAGGCAAAAATGATAAAATATTCTTTTCATATATTGATCAAAACCGGAGTAGATAGTATTCTCAGTATTAACGCGTTTTGAAAGATTAAGTTATAAAAAAGGGTTGCATTTTTGAACAATGCAACCCCTTTTTTATAACATTTTTATCAATTTTATAATCCGCTGAAATCAAACGTTTCAAGATATTTAGTGGTAAAAATACCTGATTTAAACCCCTGATCGTCCATTAAACGGATATGAAAAGGAATGGTAGTTTTTATTCCTTCAATTACGCATTCCTGCAAAGCTCTTTTCATCCGTGTAATTACTTCCTCTCTGGACTGTCCGCTGACAATGATTTTTGCGATCATTGAATCATAGTTGGGAGGAATGGTATAGCCACTGTATACATGGCTGTCAATCCGTACTCCATGCCCACCCGGGAAATGGAGGTTGGTAATTTTACCGGGACTTGGTCTGAAATTATTAGCCGGGTCTTCCGCATTGATCCTGCATTCCATTGCATAGAGTTGCGGGGTATAGTTTTTCCCGCTGATAGGTAAGCCCGCAGCGACCTTGATCTGTTCTTTAATCAGGTCAAAGGTAGTTACTTCTTCTGTGATCGGGTGCTCCACCTGAATACGGGTATTCATTTCCATGAAGTAGAACTTACCATGCTTATCCACCAGGAACTCCACTGTTCCCGCACCTTCATAACCGATTGCCTGAGCGCCTTTGATAGCGGCATCACCCATCGCTTCCCTGAGTTCAGGTGTAATAATTGGTGACGGTGTTTCTTCTACCAGTTTCTGGTGTCTTCTCTGAATAGAACAGTCACGTTCAGACAAATGGCAGACTGTTCCGAACTGATCACCGACAATCTGGATTTCAATATGGCGGGGTTCCTCAACGAATTTCTCCAGATAGAGTCCGTCGTTTCCGAAAGCGGCTCCTGCTTCTGTTCGTGCGTCAACCCACGCTTTTTCAAATTCGTCCTCTTTATTAATGATACGCATACCGCGGCCACCACCACCGGCTGTCGCTTTTACGATAACAGGGTACCCGATTCCTTTGGCAAGTTCTTTCCCTTCTTCCAGAGAAGAAAGCAATCCTTCAGAACCCGGAATCACAGGTACACCAGCTGCTTTCATGGATGCTTTAGCAGTAGACTTATCACCCATGGCATTGATCTGATCAGCTGTTGCTCCGATAAACTTAATACCATATTCGGCACATATCTGAGAAAAATCAGCGTTTTCAGAAAGAAAACCGTATCCGGGATGAATAGCATCAGCACCGGTCACCTCAGCTGCCGAAATGATATTCGGGATACTTAAATACGATTGCCGGCTGGCAGGGGGGCCTATACAAACTGCTTCATCAGCAAATTTTACATGAAGGCTGTCCCGGTCAGCTGTAGAATAAACAGCAACAGTTCTGATACCCATCTCACGGCAGGTACGGATTACACGCAATGCAATTTCGCCCCTATTAGCAATCAGTATCTTTTTAAACATATTGTAATTTTTTAAACTAAAGCCTGTACATTATTAAGAAAGAGCGTACAGACTTGCTTGATCAGGTTATAAAATTATACCGGTAAAAGGAGAGCCTGCTGATTTATGACAAAGGCTCAACTAGGAACAGAGGCTGGTCAAATTCAACAGGTGTTGCATTTTCTACCAGAATCTTCACCACACGGCCTGAAATTTCAGATTCGATTTCGTTAAAAAGCTTCATCGCCTCAATGATACAAACCGTTTTACCCGGTTTTATCTGATCTCCTTCCTTCACAAATTCAGGAGTTTCAGGGCTTGAAGCACGATAGAAAGTACCGATCATAGGAGATTTGATGGTAATCAGGTTGCTTGGAGCAGCTTCTGACTTAGCCGTTTCTATGGCTTGAGCAGGAACCGCCACAGGAGAAGCTACCGGCTGAGCCGCGATTACCTGAGGAGCCGTACTGATGATCTGCGTTGCCGCATGTCTTTTCACCTTAATCTTAAGGTCAGCCGTTTCAATATTTACCTCGTCCAGACCAGACTGAGCAATAAAATCAATTAGTGTTTGAATTTCTTTAGTTTCCATATCTAAGTATTTTCTAAATCAAAGAAAATCTGGTAATAGTTCTGATTAACAATTATTTAACCCTTTCCATATAGGATTTAGTGCGGGTATCAACTCTGATTTTATCGCCAATTTCAATAAATAAAGGAACCATTACTTTTGCTCCGGTTTCCAATTCCACCGGTTTTTTAGGAGAGTTAGCCGTATCACCTTTTATACCTGGTTCAGCATAAGTTACTTCTAATTCCACAAAGGCAGGTAGTTCGCAGGTAAGCGGTGCGTCATTCTCAGTATTGATCAAAATTTCCACTTCCTGTCCTTCTTTCATCAGATCGGCTCCGTCGATTAGCTTCTCCTCGATCAGGATCTGGTCAAAAGTCTCTACATTCATGAAATTGTAACCTGAGTCATCTGCATATAAAAACTGGAATTTATGGCGTTCTACTCTTACAGGTGAAATAGATGCTCCAGAGTTAAAGGTATTATCCAATACTTTTCCTGAAGTGAGGCTTCTCAGTCTTGTTCGTACAAAAGCATTGCCTTTTCCAGGTTTTACGTGTTGAAATTCAATAATCTGAAAAAGATCATGATTAAATTCAATTACCAGCCCGTTTCGGATATCCGCTGTAGTTGCCATAATTGTGTTATAAAATGATATTTGGTTTATTAAAATTTATTTCAGTAAGCCCATTTCAGGTAGGCAGCTGCCCAGGTAAATCCACCTCCGAATGCAGCCAGCACCAGTTTATCTCCTTTTTTCAGGCCCGCCTCGTAGTCAAAAAGACAAAGCGGAATAGTTGCTGCGGTGGTATTTCCGTATTTACTGATATTGAGCATTACTTTATCCATTCCTACCCCCATACGGTTGGCGGTAGCTTCTATAATACGTTTATTGGCCTGATGCGGGACCAGCCATGCTACGTCGTTGCTGGTAAGATTATTTCTTTCCATAATCTCTGCTGCCAGATCAGCCATATTCTTCACTGCAAATTTAAAAACATGCTGTCCGTCCTGAAAAACATAATGTTCCCGGTTTTCAACGGTTTCATGTGTAGCCGGGTATCTGCTTCCCCCGGCTTTCTGGTTGAGGTAGGGATATCCCGCGCCATCTGAGCGGATAATCGTATCAATAATACCAAACCCTTCTGTGTCAGCCTCCAGCAAAACAGCACCGGCACCGTCACCAAAGAGTACACAGGTTTTACGATCCGTATAATCGACAATAGACGACATTTTATCAGCGCCTACCACGATTACTTTTTTATACTTTCCGGTTTCGATAAACTGGGTAGCAATAGTGAGGGCATACACAAATCCGGAGCAGGCAGCCTGAACGTCAAAACTACCAACATTCCGGATACCAACCATATCTGAGATCAGATTGGCGGTACATGGAAATACAAAGTCCGGAGTTGTAGTTGCACAGATCAGCAAATCGATTTCTTCCGGCAGGGTGTTTGTTTTAGTCAGCAATCCTTTCACTGCTTCAGCTCCCATGTGAGAACTTCCTAAGCCTTCACCTTTGAGAATATGTCTTTCCTTTATACCAGTCCGGCTAACAATCCATTCATCATTGGTGTCAACCATTTTTTCCAACTCAGTATTGGTCAGAACATATTCCGGGACATAGCCATGCACACCGGTGATTGCGGCTCTTACGTGGGTCATAATTTGCATTCAATCTTTTTCATTTAGCTGAGCGCCTGTTTAATGTATAAATTGGCGTTAGCTTTTACTTGTTTATAAGCCCAATGTATCATGTTTTTAATCGCCGTAGGAGTTGAGATTCCGTGTGCGATCATTACGTTTCCATTTACACCGATGATCGGGCTGCCACCAATGGCTTCATAATTAGTCTTTGCTATAAAATCGTCGCTAAATCCACGTTGCTGTGAAAGGGGATACAATGATTCTCCTAATTTAAAAAGAATATTTCCTGTAAAGCCATCCACGACGATTACGTCCGCTTTTCCGGTAAACAGATCTTTACCTTCGATATTACCGATAAAATTTACTTTTTTATTCTCTTTGATCAGGGAATAGGCTGCCTGAGCTACCAAAGAACCTTTTTGCTCTTCTTCTCCGATATTCATGAGGCCTACACGGGGGTTTTCGACACCAAAATTATAGCGGGCAAATATAGAGCCTATTTCGGCAAATTGTGCTAAAACTTCAGGTTTGCAATCTGCATTTGCTCCGATATCCAGCATAATACTGTGACCGCCTGTGATCTGCGGCACGAATCCGGCAATAGCAGGTCTGAGTATACCCTCAATTGCTTTAATGCTGAATAAGGCCCCTACATGCATTGCGCCTGTATTGCCTGCACTACAGAAAATATCTACAGTTTTATCTTTTAAAAGCTTAAAACCTACAGAAATACTCGAATTGGGTTTTTGAGAAAGTGCTTTGGTAGGATGCTCTCCCATCTCAATAATATCCTCAGCATGGACAATATCTACCTTATCTGAAGAAAACTGATGTTCCAGAAAAATATCCCGGATAACACTTTCTCTTCCAATAAGAACAATCCGTCCGTCTGCCGGAAGGTCTTTTGAAGCTAAAATTACTCCCTCTACGATAGCTTTCGGGGCGTAATCCCCTCCCATTGCATCTACTGCGATTTTCATTTACACTCTTTTATTGATTCGTACCAAAAAAACGTGGGTGTAAAATTAGCAGTTGGAATGGAGTAAAAAAGAATTTCGCAACAACTTTTAACAGGTTGCTGCGAAATTGACTTCTGTTCCACGAACCGACTAAACGGTTTTAGTATAATTTTCAACGACAAGTTTTCCTTTATAGAAAAGATTTCCTTCGTAAACATGTGCACGGTGAGACAAATGTACTTCACCTGTGGTAGTGTCTACAGAAAGTTGCTTAGCAGTAAGGAAATCATGTGACCTGCGTTTATCTCTGCGGGTGGTCGAATGTCTACGTTTCGGATGTGCCATGATGCAATTTTATTCTGTTGTTTAAAATCAAACTTTGTTTAACCTTAACCTTCCTGCCGGTGTCCAACTCCCACATACCATTAGGCTGGCTATTACTATTATTCTACTTTTTATTCAATGCTTTTAATGCTGCCCAGCGGGGGTCTGTCTCTTTTGCAGTTTCCTCCTGGTTTTCCATCTCCCCGGCTCCTGATACATAAATAAGCTTATGCTCTTCTTCGTCGTCTGAAACCTCCCTGAGTTTTGGATGAATCTTCTTCACAGGTATAGCCAGGGCTATAAACTCAAAAATATAACGCGCAACGTTAATGCGGTTGGTGTTCCGGTGAATCAGTGAAATTTCATCTGTCAGCTCCAGATTTTCCTCACCGAATTTCAGGATAATTTTCCCTTCTGCCTGAACAGGTTCTTCAAATTCTTCAAGACTGCGGTCACAGATAAGTTTTGCAACTCCCGAAATATTGAATCCCAGCTGAATCATCGTGGATGATTTGTCAAGGATAAGTTTTGTCCGGAAACGGCCGTCGGCTATTACGTCCTGGTCCATTTCCTGAAAAAAACGTTCTCCTGACTCAAACTCAAAGACATGCGGGCTGTTACTCAGCCCCATAATGTCAATATCGTATTTATCTAGCTCTGTCACCGTTTCTTCAAAAAGGACTGCAAATTTATTGGTTTTTAACTACAATTAAAACAATGTTGTGTTTTTTTTAAGAGAGTTTTATTCACAATCATCGTTTTACCTCCACTGCCGGATTTCCGAATACGGTTTTCCCGGCCGGAACATCCTGAATCACAACCGATCCGGCCCCTATACGGGCATTTTTACCAATCTTAATACCGGCTATTACTGTAACCGCCGGTCCGATAAATACATTATCTCCGATCGTTGCACCATTACCTATTACCGAGCCCGCGCCGAAAGTAATATAATCACCGGCAACAACCTTTGACTGGATAATGGATCCTGATTCAAAAATACAATGACTCCCCACGGCTGCCTGTGCATCAATCACTGCATTGGCTCCCACAAAGTTGCCATGACCCACTGAAGCCAGTGAAGATACCGAAGCCTTTCCGTGAATCGCATTCACTGGCATCATCTTTCTCCGTGAATTAATATCCTCCACCAGCCGCTGACGCACTACCCTTTCCCCTATGGCTACAAATGCTTCACATTTGTGACCTATCAGTTTGGTAAAACCTGCATCTTCTGTAACTCCCAATACGGTCACTGTACCAATTTCAGTGCCATGCAGCTCTTTATTGTCATCCAGAAAGCCGTAAACAATTACGTTGTTGCTTTCAAAAATATCTAAAGCCTGTATACCCAGCGAGCCTGCTCCGAAAATTATGACAGGGTTTTCCATTCCTATTAATTTCTGTTTTAAAAAATATTAAACTATAACAAATACAGGTTTCCGTCATTTCTGTAACCAATGACTTCATCAGCTATCAGTTTCTGCAGTGTTTTCATAATCAGCTCCTCATCATATTCTACCAGCCGCTGACTGAGCAGCCGGGGAGAAACGGAAATATCCTCACGCAAAATTAGCAGAATTTCTGTTCCCAACCCCTCTTCTTCTTCGAGCCGCTTCAATTTACGGTTCGCCATACATACATCACAAACTCCGCAAGGTTCTGCATTTTTCTCTCCGAAATACTCCACCAGCTCTACAGTACGGCATCCGTTACGGGTTCGTGCATAGTGTATAACCGCCTGAACCTTATCCAGATCCCGTTGCTTCTTCTGCCGGATAGATACCATGTTCAGCGGCAGTTTTTCGGAAGGGAACCGGGATGTCAGATAGGTCAGCTGCGGCTTATCTTTACGTTTTTCATAATCAGCTATTTCATTTTCCTGTAATACAGACAGATTACGTATAATTTCGGTTTCTGAAACATGGTAAATCCTGGCAAGTTCACTTTCAGAAATGCCTGTAAAATCGGCAAACAACTCCCCCCCGTACATCCGGAGCAACAATTTGATAAACTTATCCAGCTGCGGATTTCGGATCTGAAAATCATATAGCTGCTGATTTCCTACTTTGATATGTACCCGCGAGCGTTCATTATATTCCTCATTCAGCTGAATAAAACCCTCCTGTTCCAATAATTTCAAAGCATGAAATGTTTCATTTACAGGCAGATCAAAATGATGTGCGAAAGCAGGAAGATCCATATCATAGCTCTCCATAGCTCCTGCATGTACCGGAACAGACAGATAATTCGCAAGGCTCTGGTATACGCGTATGAGGAATGTCGTCTCAGGATATTTCATGGCCACTTTTCCTTCCATATCTTCCAGGTCCTGATTGGTGAATAACGCCACTGCATAGGCTTTCTTACCGTCTCTCCCGGCACGGCCAGCTTCCTGGTAATAAGCTTCCAGGCTTTCAGGAAGGTCAAAATGAACCACCAGACGCACATCAGCTTTGTCTATCCCCATACCGAATGCATTGGTAGCAACCATGATTCTTATTTTATCCTGAATCCAGTCAGATTGCTTTTTACTTCTTGCTTTGAAGTCTAGTCCGGCATGGTAAAAATCAGCATTAAGCCCGTTTCTGTTCAGCCAGATGGCAAGTTCCTGTGTTTTCTTTCGGGTCCCGGCATATACAATCACCGTTCCCTGCACCCTTTGAAGCACTTTTAACAATTTACGTTCTTTGCTTTCTTCTTCAAAAACAGAATAAGAAAGATTGCTTCTTGACAGCGACTGTGAAAAAACAGACGGATTCCTTAACTCCAGCTTGTCCGCAATATCTTTTTTTACAGGATCAGTAGCCGATGCAGTCAATGCCATAAACGGCACATCGTGTATATGTTTCCTGAATTCACTGATTTTAAGATACGCCGGCCGGAAATCGTAACCCCATTGTGAAATACAGTGAGCCTCATCTACGGCTACCAATGAAATATTCATTCTGGAAGCCCTTTCCAGAAACAAAGGGGTCAGCAACCTTTCCGGTGATACATACAGAAATCTGACATCTCCGTAAATACAATTATCCAGTGTATAGTCTATCTGATTCCGCCCCATTCCTGCATGAATAGCGGATGCTTTAATCTGACGCCGGGTCAGCTGCTCTACCTGATCCTTCATCAACGCGATCAAAGGTGTAATGACAATGCAGATCCCTTCCATTACCAATGCCGGGACCTGGAAACAAAGTGATTTCCCGCCGCCTGTCGGAAACAACACCATTACGTCCTTTCCCTGAAGCACGGTTTCTATAATTTCTTCCTGTAAAGGGCGAAAAGCATTATATCCCCAATATTGCTTTAAAACATTATACGCATCTTCGTTTATCATATTTCTTTCATGCTGCGCCCAAAATATATAGTAACCTATTTTGTAAAATATAGCCGCATATTTGTAGATTCGTATCCAGGAAGAATTCCAGACAAACCTCCAAAAGTGACACACAACAAAACCCGGTATCTTATCTGATGCATACTATTTTTACTTTCCTTGTGTTTTGGATACTATTCGTTACCGGCGTCCAGGCCCAGATAGTTCCCGCGAATTTACATGATTATTCTATTGCCCACTATACCGATGAAAACGGTCTCTCACAAAACAGCATCAAATCCATTTACAAATGTCATAATGGTTTTTTGTGGCTACTCACTGAAAACGGGATTTTAAGATATGACGGAACAAAGTTTAATCCGATCAGCGACAGTACCAATATGAGGCGTGGAATAAGATACACTTCTCTTCACGTAATCAACAGGCCTGGCCAGGAAAAGATATTTGCTCAATCAGACAATCTTCAGTATCTACGCATATACCATAATTATATGGTTTCTGACAGCACGATTGAAGATGATCTGCCGGAGAAATTTTCTATCAGGCATTTTCCGGACATTTACAGAACATCCGGCACTCCTGACAGCCATTACAGTTTTAACATCCCCCGGACTCTCTTAATACCGGTTACCGAAGAAGAAGGCAGCTTTTATACAATTAGGAGTAACTCCGTTGATTTCTACAAAAACCATCAACAATACGGTCACATTAATTATGCTTTTACCAACCTGGGGCGGATATTCAGACTGAATAACAGGCTCTATTATCATAGGCCCGACAACTCATTTGATTGTGTCAGTGAAAAGCGTGTTAACACAATCCCGGTGCATGGTGACATACTCAGCAATCCCGGATTTCATAACAGAGGAAATCTGATTGTATTCTGGAATAACAATAATAATCAGGTTTTCTTTTCTTTGGATGATGTCATTTACCATGTGGAAGCCAACAGTAACGGATCTCTTA
>JBEBXQ010000146.1:0-11492 GCA_040391535.1 Telluribacter sp.
CCCTGCGAATTATAAATCCCTGCACCTGAGTTGAGTAATAGTTCTACGAAACGTTTTTCAGCGGTGACTTTGAAACTG
Source organism: Telluribacter sp. (assembly GCA_040391535.1). Taxonomy (GTDB): domain Bacteria; phylum Bacteroidota; class Bacteroidia; order Cytophagales; family Spirosomataceae; genus JBEBXQ01. The sequence goes on from JBEBXQ010000146.1 coordinate 79, forward strand.
AAATTGAGCCAGCCTCGTATTTTGGTTTCCTGTTCGGTGTCTGCTTTGATCCAGATCAGCCGTGACCTGGGCGGGTTCCTGTAGAAATTTGTTTCAAGCAACAGCAAGGCATTTTTACCGGTTTCTGCTCCGTAGCACGAGGCAATTTTATTGCGCCAGTTATAAATCAGGCTTTCTGTAAACCGGCTATCTTGTGGTTCCAGAAAATCATAATTTCCTTTTTCATTGGGCAGTCCTGCCACTACCGGTGACAACACCCGCAGCTGCACATTTACGATTTCATTCTCTTTATACTTTTGCAAAGAGTTGGGCAGGCTTTCAATTGATTTAACGACAAACCGGGCTTCTGATTTCCTGTCTGCAATATCTATACGTTCTGATTGGAACAGCCCCTTTACAAAACTTTCAATAGCCTGGGGCAGATGAAATGCTACAATCAGACTGGCCTCATTGCTTTGCAGGTGAAGACGGTCGGCTTCAATTCTGAAAGGGACGTTTATCTGAGAAAATGTAAACAGCTTGAAACCTTTGCCATACCCTTGTGTGTGTAAGAACTCCGCGTATTCTCTGTTACCTTTAGACAGTATCCGATAAATGGCAGAGCTAACAAGGTATTGATAGTTAATTGGTATGATGGCATTAGGTTCTGAAGCACACAAAGTGATTTTGAAGTTCATTATAAAATTAGAGTTTGGGTTACCGGCAATTGTTTTCGCTAAAGAAAAAGGAATAAGTTAAAATTAACAATTAAATAGTGATAAACTTATTTAGCGGTCAGTCGGAGGATATCATGGATGCAGACAGGAATTCTCTGACTTGTCAGCGTCTGATAACAGGACATCGGTAATAGAGCGGTGAAAGCGGTGCAGAACCGGATGCTGAAATGCACAACAGATATTTACATCACATCATTAGAAATCCGTTTTTATCTCTTTTAATCCTCAGTAACACATAAGCAAAATAGATATGAAACCGGTTGTAAAGTGGGGTATATTGTTTTTCGGCCTACTGGGGAGTATTGTTCCGGCATGGGCTCAGGTGCAGGAACAGGCCCGGAAAATATGGGATCAGGCACCGCATAATGCTTTTACAGATCTGATCCGGTTTCATGATCACTTTTACTGCTCTTTCAGGGAAGGATCAGGGCATGTACCCGGTACCGACGGAACCGTAAGGATTCTGAAGTCGGCCGACGGGAAAGTCTGGGAAAGCGTGGCTTTACTGAAAAAGGAAGGCGTGGATTTACGTGACCCCAAATTGTCCGTTACACCGAAAGGAAAACTGATGGTGATTATCGGAGGTTCTCTTTATAAGGATGGAAAACTACTGGGGCGGAATCCCCATGTTGCGTTTTCGGATAAAAGCGGAAATACTTTCTCCGAACCCGAAAAAGTGGACGTAAGCAAGGATCTGGAAAACTGGGGCAGCTGGTTCTGGCGGGTTACCTGGCAGGGGAAAACCGGATATGCTATTGATTATCAGATCGGTCCGGAGGAGCGGAGAGGACCAACCGCCATGTTTCTGGTCAAAACGAAAAATGGTAAGAAATTCAAAAAGGTATCCGAAATTAAACTGGATGGTTTTCCGAATGAAGCGACCATCCGGTTTGATGATAACGGTGTGATGTATGTGATGATCCGCCGGGAAACAGCGGATCAGATGGGTGTCTGGGCAAAAAGCGAAGCTCCTTTTACAACCTGGCAATTTGAGAAAATGGATATACGGCTCGGCGGACCGAATTTTGTATTTACGCCGGAACAGCGCATCATAGCGGGAACAAGAATGTATCAGCCGACCGTTCGTACGGCCATTCTGGGAGGAGATAAATCGGGAAAGTTCAGGGAAATAATCAGCCTGCCCTCTTCAGGGGATACCAGTTATCCCGGCCTGGTTATTCATGACGGCAGGCTTTGGGTATCCTATTATTCTTCCCACGAAGGGAAATCGGCAATTTATATCAGTGATATCGATTTGGAGGAGCTGGAAGGTAAGTTTTAGCAGGATAAATGATTAACCGCAAAACTCATAACATCACTTTGGCACCGCCTTTTCTGATTGATTCATAAACGGCATCGATTACCTTCATGTCTTTCCATCCTTCCAGTCCGGTTACGTTAGGATCGGGCTGATTGTGAAGGATAATATCCGCAATACCGTCCATCTGTGCCGTCTGATGCGTAACAACAGGCTGGTTCATGGGTCCCAGGTGAGTGCGGCCTTTTATCGGGCCATAGCCAAAAGCAGGACTAAGTTCCGCAAAACCTTTTTCCCCGATAACGTACAGGCGTTCATAATTGTTGAAATTATAGGTCGTTCCGCAGGAAGCGATCACACCGCCCGGGAAACCGAGCTGGAACATAATGGTTTCGTCTACTTCCGCAAACTTGACAGGGTCGGTTTTGGTTTCCTGTGCTGTTACCCAAACGGGCTCTTCTCCGGTAGCATAACGGGCTGCGTTTAAAGCATATACACCCACATCCATCATGGCACCGCCGCCTGCGAGTGCTTTTTTCAGCCTCCATTGATCAGGGTCACCTGCTTTGAACCCCATATAGGCATTAACATGCATGATTTTACCAAGCTCTCCTGATTCCCGCATCCGGATCAGCTCACGTGTATGCGGCTCAAAATGAAGGCGGTATCCGATCAGAAACTTTACCCCGGCCTTGTTGCAGGCATCGATCATTTCCTGTGCCTGACGGGCATTATCGGCCACGGGCTTTTCACACAACACATGTTTGCCTGCGGCGGCTATCTGCAAAACGTGCTGATGATGCAGTGAATTGGGTGTAGTGATATATACTAAATCGATGTCCGGATTGTTTTTTATCTGCGAGACGGTCTCGTAGTTATAAACATTCCTGTCCGGAATACCGTATTTGTCTTTCCATATACTGACTTTCGAAGGTGTGCCGGTAACAATGCCGGTCAGTTCCACCTTTTTACAGCCTTTAATCGCCTCAGCCACCCGGTTGGCGTAGCTTCCCAGTCCCATAAGGGCTACCCTGAGCTTCTTTTCCTGTCTGAGCGGAAGAAGGGGAGAAAAGGCACGGGTATGAGTTTGTGCAAGCCCGGAAAGGCCTATACCTACGGATAAATTTCTGAGAAAATGACGGCGGGAGCTCATAGGCAGCAGTGGTGGTTACATAAGTTGAGGTTTTAAAGATAGAAAATTATAATGAAAAAAGGAGACAGCATCCGGACGATATTCCCCGGAACTGTCTCCTTCTGACCGGATTGGCCTTATTTTATATACTTAACAGTGCAGCAGCTGCCTGGTCAACAAACCAGTGTACTTCACCGTTTTCTGTGGCAATAATCTGAGAGGGCAACCGGTCAATATCTTCCGGTCCTTCCAGTACTTCCTTTAAAGTGGCCGCTTTACCGCTGCCCGCTGCAAGAAATGCAACGTAGCGCGCGCGGTTCACTACTGGTGCCGTTAAGGTAATCCGGTACATATCCTGTGCCTGCAGGAAAAATGCCGTTACCGATGCCGTTTTTTCGTAGATGACTCCGGTGCCCGGAAAAAGAGACAGGGTATGCCCGTCATCACCCATGCCCAGTAATACCAGGTCAAAGGTGGAACCTTCTTCTCCGAAATAATTTTTAAGGACAGCCTCATAAGCCACTGCCGAGGCAGCCGGCTCCAGATCCGTACGCATGATATGAATATTCTCCTGAGGTACTTCAATGAAATTCAGCAGGGTTTCATAACTCATTTTTGCATTATTCCGGTCATCTTCAAACGGAACGGCCCTTTCATCACCATAGAAAAAATGTACTTTTTCCCACGGTATGCTTTGCCGGTACTGATCAGATGCCAGCAACTGGTATAAAGCTTTGGGTGTACTGCCGCCTGACAGCACGAAGGTAAACCGGTCCTGTGTTTTCAGTGTTTCCAGTATCAGGTCCCTGACCCACGCCGCGAGTTCAGTACTTAATGCCTGAGGATCAGCGGAAATATGTAATTGCCTTGTCATAAGCTATTTATTGGGGTTATTGATCCAGGTATGGCCATCACGTGCAATAAGCGCATCGGCTTCATCCGGCCCCCACGAATCCGGTGCATAATTCGGGAAATCCTGAGGTACCCGGTTTTCCCATGTTTCCAGAATAGGCATAATCACTTTCCAGGCGGCATCTACCTGATCACCACGCATAAACAGGGTTGCGTCACCCTCCATTACATCAAGTAACAGGGTTTCGTAAGCTTCCGGTGCATGTTCGCCTGACGCTTCATCATAATCAAACGTCATATCCACGGGGTCAAGCATCATGGTCTGGCCCGGGCGCTTCACCTGAAAACGAAGGCTGATGTCCATGCTTGGCTGAATGCTGATGACCAGTCGGTTAGAGCGCCACGTTTCATTGGCTTCCGCCGGAAATGCAAAATGCGGCGCATCCTTAAACTGGATAATAATATTGGTAACCTTCTGATTAAGATATTTACCGGTCCTTACATAAAACGGAACACCCTGCCAGCGCCAGTTGTCAATGTAAAACTTCACAGCGGCGAAGGTATCCACCTGCGAAGCCGGGTCAACCCCTTTTTCATCACGGTATGACACCACTTCCTTCCCTTTCTTCCATCCGCCGTCATATTGTCCCCTTACGGCACATTCGTGTACATTTTCCTTTCGGATGGGGCGGATAGCGTTCAGTACATCCACTTTTTTATTCCTGATTTCATTGGCATCAAAAGACACCGGCGCCTCCATAGCTACCATACAAAGTAGTTGAAGGATATGGTTCTGCACCATGTCGCGCAACGCACCGGATTTCTCGTAATAACCACCCCGGCCTTCCAGCCCTACACTTTCAGCGGCGGTAATCTGGATATGCTCAATGTAATTACGGTTCCACAGCGGCTCAAAGAGGGCATTGGCAAATCGTAAAGCCAGGATATTCTGAACGGTTTCCTTACCCAGGTAGTGGTCAATCCGGAAAATCTGTTCTTCTGTAAACATTCCGGAAAGGAGCTCGTTCAACTCATGGGCGCTTTTCAGGTCGTGCCCAAAGGGTTTTTCTACCACAATACGGGTAGCCTGACGATCCTGACAAACATTGAGTTTTCCCAGTTTTTCGGCAATTCCGGGTACCAGCTGAGGTGCGACAGCCAGATAAAAAATAACATTGGGGGATTCTCCCCAGGCCTTTGCCTTTTCCTCCACTACATTGCTGAGGGCAACATAGGCATCCGGGTTTTCTGCGTCCATCTGCAGGTATTGCACATGCTCGCTGAAATCTTTCCAGTGGCCGTTCTGATGTCCTTTCCGACGGGAAAACTGGGTTACACCATCGAGCAATCTTTCACGGTAATGGTCGTTGTCATAGGCACTGCGCCCGATACCGGCAATAGCAAATTTTTCAGGTAACCAGCCATCCAGAAACAGATTGTAAAGAGCCGGAGTAAGTTTTCTATAATTCAGGTCGCCACTTCCACCAAATATAAAAATCACAGAGGCAGGTGGACGTTTATTGTTTTCCATAGTTGTTATCAGTTGGAATTAATTCCATTCAGTATGAAAGGTGCCAGGTTGATCATTGCGCTGATAGGTATGCGCACCAAAATAATCACGTTGAGCCTGTACCAGGTTGGTAGGCAGAGATGCCGACTTATAGGCATCAAAATAAGCCAGTGAAGCCATTAATCCGCCTGCCGGAATGCCCGCCAGTGCTGCCTGAGCTACCACCTGACGTGTATTGTTTTCAACAGGTGCTATCAGTCCGGCTATTTCGCTGTTCAGTAACAGATTGGGTAAACCCGGAGACTGACGGTAAGCTCTGGCAAATGTTTCAAGCAGCGTAGACCGGATAATACAACCGCCCCGCCATACACTTACTACCTCAGGCATCGGGATTTCCATTTTCAGTTCTTCCGAAGCCTTATGCAGCATGGCAAGCCCCTGTACGTAGCTGATCAGTGTAGCAAAATACAGCGCATCATGTACCTGGGCCACAAACGCCGTTTGTTCAACAGTAAGTGCTTTGGCCTGTTCGTAAATTTCCGCAGCCTGTACCCGTTCTTCCTTATAGCCTGAGACCGTACGCATAGCCACGGCCATGTCAATAGCCGGAATGGCTACCGGAAGCTCCATGGCTTCCTGCGAAGTCCATTTTCCCGTTCCTTTGGAACCTGCTTTATCTGAGATCACGTCGATCAGATCGTTATCGGTCAGGGTGTCTTTCTGATTGAAAATAGCCGCTGTGATTTCCACCAGAAATGACTGAAGTTTACCTTCGTTCCAGTTGTGGAAAACTTCATGAAGCTGTGCGTTGCCGAGACCGGCTTTTTTCAGTAGTGCATAACTCTCACTGATCAGCTGCATAATGGAATATTCGATCCCGTTATGAACCATTTTGACATAATGGCCTGCGCCCTCTTTACCCAGATAGGCAACACAGGGTTCACCGTTTACTTTGGCTGATACCGCTTCAAGCATCGGACGGGTGTGCTGCCAGGCCGTTTCGTCTCCGCCGGGCATAATGCTGGGGCCGCGGCGCGCGCCCTGCTCGCCTCCTGAAACACCGATTCCCATAAAATGAATGCCTTTTTCACTCAGGTATTTTACACGGCGCAGTGTATCTGTATAATAAGAATTACCACCATCAATGATCACGTCTCCTTCTTCCAGTAATGGTAAAAGGGATTCAATGACATCATCAACCGGTTTGCCGGCCGGTACAAGCATCATCACCTTACGCGGGCGTTTCAATAGTTGAATCATATGCTGTAAATCAGGAACTCCTTTTACAGTTGTACCCGGTGTAGCTGACGTCTCGAGTGCTGAGGTTTTCGTCTCATCTTTATCGAATCCGATAACGGCAAAGCCATGATCTGCCATATTCAGTAACAGGTTGCGACCCATTACGCCAAGGCCAATCATGCCAAAATCATAAGTATTTCCTTCCATATTTTTGATCAGGTCTGTTTCATTAAGGCAAAGTTCTGCAAAACTACAGGCTTTTTAATGTAACTGTCTGCAAATACTGATATTTATCAGGGAAATAGGTGGTACAAAACCAGAATTTTACAGGACTTTTACGCAAATAAGTTGCTTTGTTTTATAAAAAATCAAAATAGTTCAATTATGTATGGCGATTCGGTAAAAGTGAGCAATCTGAACGTGCTCATTGCCTTTAAGACCCGATTATCCTTTTGTTGTATTCCTGAAATGGATCTGACAGTGATAGAATGATTCTGGTTTCTTTTGGTATTTTTGCATCATGACGCGGGAAGATATTAACGAGCAGGATTTATGGCGATTTTTTCAGGAAGGGGATGAAGAAGCCTATACCCTGATTTACAGTAAGTTTGTTAAGACAATGTTTCGCTATGGTATGAGTCTGGTACCGGTGTCTGAAGCATTTGTGCTGGATTGTATTCATGATGTTTTTACAGAAATATGGATTAAACGGGAAAAGCTGACAGTACCGGACAGTATTAAGCATTATCTTCTCAAGTCTCTTAAAATAAGGATATTGCATCTTTTGAAGCGAAAGGAACGGCTTAGCACTCCTTTAACAGAGGTCGATTACGAGGATTTGTGGCAGGAGCCTTCAGCAGAAGATATTTTCGCTGAAAAAGAATGGGCCGAAAGCCGTGAAATAGTCGTAAAGCGGCTGATTGACAAGCTGCCGCACCGTCAGCAGGAAGCGTTGCGGTTGCGGTATATAGAGAATATGGACTTTGAGCAAGTTGCGGAAATTATGGAAGTAAACCGGCAATCTGCTCAGAATCTGGTATTCAGAGCTATTGAAAAATTACGTCATCAGCTGGGATTTCTTCAATTGTTATTATTTTATTATTTTTTTTAATATTTAAGTGAGTATATAAACGGGGCTTGGGTCATCTATGTAAAACCTGAGACCGTGAAACCTGATTATTCTTCTTTTAAACCGCTGGACTTTGTCCTGGATGATGCATTTATCCGGTATGCATTAGTTCGTGATTCATCCTCAGAAGCTTTCTGGTCGGATTGGTTATCAGAAAACCCGGACAAAAGAGCCGATTTTGAAGAGGCTTTAGTGCTGATCGAAGCCGTCAGGGCGGGCTTAACCGATTATTCCCGTATTCATCTTTCAGAAGAAAAAGAGCAACAGTTACTCAAACGCATCAGGGCTACCAATGCTGAAGCGGCAGAGAAAATAAAGCCTTTACATCCTGGTATCAGATGGTGGAAAATAGCTGCAGTTTTTATGCTGATCAGTAGTATGGCGGTATGGTTTCTGAAGGAGAATTTTTCTTCAGATTCTACCGGATCATATCAGGCACAGATAAAATCACTGAACAGCCCTGTTATTGAGCATAGCAATACTTCCGGAAATATACAGCATTTCCGGCTGCCTGACAGCACCATGGTCATGTTGCATCCGGGCAGCCGGCTGAGCTATGTCGTGAATTTCGGTGAGCATGACCGTAAAGTAATTCTTTCCGGAAAAGCAGGCTTTGATGTGATCAGAAATCCGGATCTGCCGTTTCTGGTCCTCACCAACGCCATCACTACCAAAGTACTGGGAACCGTTTTTGAAGTAGACGCTTTTGACGAGGGACAGGTGGTGAGGGTAAAAGTAAAAAGCGGGAAGGTTTCTGTATTTAAGAATAAGGACGTTTCGGAAGAAATCACCGAAACCATGCCCGCGAAAGGAGTATTGCTGACGTCCAATCAGGAAGTGGTTTATACAAGAACTTCAGATAAGTTTGATAAAAAACTGGTGAGCAGTCCGGAAATGATCTTACGCGAGTCTCCGGCTACTTTTCAATATGAGGAATCACCTGTGGCTGAAGTATTCGCTGAAATAGAAAATGCCTACGGTGTCAATATTATTTATGATGCCGAAACACTGAAAGACTGCCAGCTTACCTCATCACTGGCCGACGAAGGGCTCACAGAAAAGCTCGATATTATTTGTAAGTCCATCGGCCTGCAATATGAAATCATTGAGACCAGTATTGTCATCACTGGTAAAGGCTGTAACAAACAATAAATAACTGATAAAAACAGAACTGGCCTATGCAGTAAACTTACCTGATCCCTTACCTGAAAAAAAGAGCCGGCAATAGTGCAAGTATTACCGGCCCGGAACCCTGATTTAGTACAGCATTTGGGAGAATTGCTGCCAGGGAATGTTTCGCCTGAATTTTCCAAATCAATCAAAACAATCAAATGTATGAAACATGTAAAAAGTTTACTAATCCAATGTATGAAAATATCGTTGGTCCAACTTATCATAGCCATTATCTTTCTGGGGGCATCCTGGGCGGGTGATTTATCGGCACAGGACCTGCTTAGCCGTAGAGTGACGCTTGAAGTAGAGAACAAGCGTATTAAAAATGTGCTGGCCGAAATAGGCAAACAGGCCGGTGTAAAATTTTCATACAGTCCCCAGGTAGTCAATACCTCACGGAATCTGGTGTCAGTAAGAGCAGAGAAGGAACCTTTGAAATCTGTCCTGGAAAAAGTATTGGGATCACAGAATATCCGTTATGAAATCATAGGAAAACAGATTGTACTCAGTAAACCATCAGGAGGACCACAAAGCCTGAATAATTTACAGATTGAGCGTTCTCCTTCTGTTGACAGGAATGTAACCGGGAACGTAACCGATGAAAAGGGGGAAGGAATGCCCGGGGTAAGTGTGCTGATAAAAGGTACCCAGAAGGGAACTACGACAGACCTGGATGGAAAGTTTACCATGGAGTTGCCGGATGGACCCGTTGTACTGGTAGTGAGCTTTGTGGGATATACTTCTCAGGAGATTGAAGTACTGAACCAATCAGGTGTGAATGTTACCTTACAACCTGAAAATAAATATCTGGAAGAAATTGTGGTAGTAGGATACGGTACACAGAAAAAAGTAAATCTGACCGGATCTGTATCGGTTATCAACAGTGAAGACCTTATCAAAAGACCTGTGGGACAAACTTCCGCAGCTTTGCAGGGTGCCGTGCCCGGACTGACCATTACACAGAAATCCGGACAACCTGGCCGTGATGGCGGTACTATGCGTATCAGAGGAGTAGGGACTACCGGGGACTCCAATCCGCTGGTGATTGTGGATGGTGTGGAATCAAATATCAACAATATTGACCCTAATGAAATTGAAAGTATTTCCGTTCTGAAAGATGCTTCTTCAGCAGCCATTTACGGTTCCCGCGCAGCTAACGGGGTGATTCTGATCACCACTAAAAGAGGATCGGAAAAAGGCTTCAGCGTAAATTACAATATGTATACCGGATGGCAGTCACCAACTGATATGCCTGAAATTGTTAACGGGCTTGATCACATGAACCTGATTAACGAGGCTTATACCAACACCGGCAGAAGTCCTTTGTATTCACAGCAGGCCATTCAGGAGTATACCGCAGGCAGGCAAACAGATCCCGATCGTTTCCCGGACACCGACTGGCAAAAATTATCATTGACCGAAAAGGGTTTTATGCAGAGCCACTATGTGGGGGTAACAGGTGGTACAGACCGGGTGAAAGTACTGGGATCACTCAGTTATCTGAATCAGGATGGTATTATTCCCAACACTAACTTTAAACGGTATAATCTCCGGATAAATACCGATGCGAAAATAACAGATAAATTCAGTACGTCAATGGATATATTCCTTCGCCGTACCGATCTGACTGAGCCTTCTGCCGGAACGGGTTATATCTTTCACTGGATGCGGCGTATACCGGCCAATCAGGCAGGTGTGCTTTCAACCGGGGAATACGGAGAAGGATGGAATGGTGACCATCCTCTTGCAAGGGCAAAAGATGGCGGACTAAACAGGGAGAATGCCATCAGCTCTATTATTAACCTTAATCTTAAGTATACTCCTACCTCCTGGTTAACAGCCAATGTGTTCTATGCGCCTAAGTTTAACCTGCCTCATACCAAGTCTTTCTCCAATACCATTCAGACCTACCGCTGGGATGGTTCTCCAAGTTACGCGATTCCTACCCGTAACTCGCTGAGTGAACAAATGTCAAGAGAATGGTATAATAACCTTCGTGCCACCCTTGCAGTGGATAAATTGTTTGGAGATGCTCATAAATTTGATGCGTTGTTAGGTTTTCAGCAGGAAGATCAGCGGAATAACTGGATATCCGCCTATCGTGAAGTTTTTCTCCTGCCTGATTACCAGGAAATTAATTCCGGAAACAGGGAAAATGAACGTACAGGCGGTTCAGCGGAACATTGGTCTTTGCAATCGTTTTTCGGAAGGGTGAACTATAACTACAAAGAAAAATACCTGTTTGAAGCCAATGCCCGCTATGACGGTTCCTCGCGCTTTGCAAAGGGAAACAAATATGCTGTTTTCCCTTCCTTCTCGGCCGGATGGCGTATCATCGAAGAGCCGTTTATGAGTTCGTTATCTAAGGTTGTTACTGATTTGAAACTCAGGGCTTCATGGGGAAA
>JBEBXQ010000147.1:0-11422 GCA_040391535.1 Telluribacter sp.
TCTTGCTGGTCGGGATTTTGTTTAATCCATTGTTCCCAGAATTGCCCGGCAGCTCTATCTTTCTCCAGTATCCATTCACAAAAAAACGGATCCATAAGAAAGTCATCGGTTTTGAAATTGCGGTAATCTTTCATTATATAAAAGATAGCTACTGACCAGGTAAATAGGGTCATTCATTTATATTTCCCGGGAACGGGTATCATAAATGAATGACCCGGATACCATAGAATTCAGGCCTGAATAACAGAATGAATGAAAATGTGGTGGCGGAATGAAGACATGATAACGGGTTTCAGAATGAATGATCAGTGGAATAAAATATATCTTCGATAGCTTGATTTGCAGACATTTTATTTGTCGGGATAAATAATATAGAGTGCTTTTGAGATACAGACTTGGCTGTATTGACCACTAAGGGTGGTTGATTTCAGGTCAGAAGGTAATTATGATTTGGGAAAGATCAAAAAATATTGATTAAAATTTTCAAAACAGATTTAAAGGCTGTAAGGTTATTTAAATCAGATGATAAGAATGAACCGCTTAAAGACCATCTGTACGGCCATTTGAAAAAATGAGGATGAATTTTTACAATAATATAATATTTACAAGATAGGTGAGATAAATTGTAAGTATAAAAATGCTTACTTTTGGGTAAATTAAATTTAAATTTGCAGGAATGAATAATCTGTTACTGTTTAAGCAGGTCTTCCTGGATTATTTAACGGAATAAAGAATGCAGCGATCAACCGGAGTGCATATACATTTTTTTGGGATGTCTCAATTATTAATGCGGGTCTATTGAAATATGAAATACGAAGTAAAAGTTAATGGGGGTTTTCGGTATATTGATGAAGGGAAAGGAGAAAATCTTTTGCTGCTCCACGGTTTGTTCGGAGCACTGAGCAACTGGGATGGAGTAATTGAACAATTCTCGGATCGGTACCGTGTTATTATACCCGTTTTACCCATTTATGAGCTTCCTCCCCGTGAAGCAGGTCTGGAAGCATTACTGGATTTCCTGGAAAGATTTATTTCCTTTCAGCAGCTTGATAACCTTACCATTCTGGGTAATTCTTTAGGAGGGCATATCGGATTAATGTATGTATTGAAAAATCCGGATGAGGTAAGAAGGCTTGTGCTTACCGGAAGTTCCGGCCTTTTTGAAAACTCCATGGGTGGTTCCTTTCCGAAAAGAGGCAGTTATGAATATATTGCTGAAAGGGTTGCCTATACTTTTTACGACCCGGCAGTGGCGACGAAAGAGCTCATCGATGAGGTGTTTGAAACAACAAGCAGTATTCCCAAATGTATGAGTATCGTAGGGATTGCGAAGTCTGCTCAGCGTCATAACCTCTCAAAAGAACTTCACAGGATCAAAGTGCCGGCCTTGCTGGTATGGGGTTTGAATGATACAATTACGCCCCCGTATGTAGCTCATGAATTCAGACGGATGATCTCTAATTCTGAATTGCATTTTATTGATAAGTGCTGTCATGCACCTATGATGGAACATCCTGAGAAGTTTAATGCGATTCTGGAGAAATTCCTTGCTGAAAATCCGGTATTGCAGGAAGCCTGATGAAGAAATAAGGAGCAGGATGAGGCTTTGCCAAAGCGTATTTGAATTTATGATGAATTAAAATTGGATTATTAGTTATCTTTTTTTAGCTTTCGATATAGTCTTAAGCTATCAAAAATTATGCAAGCAAGCCTGTTGATTGATCCTATGCTGCCTTCACTAAAACCTTCCGACTCTGTTGACAAGGCGCTGGAATGGATGGGTGAATATGCTTTGCAGCAACTGGCAGTCGCAGAAAACAATCAGTATAAGGGAATGGTGACGGAGGACAGTCTGCATGCTTTTGATGTGTATAATATGACTATCGCCGATGTCGCACTGGAGTATCAGGATCTGTTTATTTCAGAAAATCAGCATATTTTTGAAGCCATCAGATTGCTGAATTTCTACGATTTATCTGTCATCGCGGTTCTCGATCAAACGCATTCTTTTGCCGGATTAGCAACAGCTCAGAACGTATACCGGATTTTCGGAGAGCAGTTCGGTGTTTCAGAACGTGGAGCCGTCATTGAAATCAAAGTAGCGCAGCGGGATTATTCGCTTGCCGAGATCAGCCGCCTTGTAGAGTCGAACGGAGTGAAGGTGATCAGTAGTTATTATCATTCTCCTCAGGCGGGCGACCCACTCATTGATTCTTATCTTACCTTAAAGCTGAATCAATCCGATATAGCCACCACACTGGCTACACTGGAACGGTTCGGCTATAATATTACCGGTGTTTATGCACACGATCCTATCGAAAATATAGATCAGGAACGGCTGGATTCACTGCTTCGTTATCTGGCAACCTGAGTAATTATTTATATGAGAATAGCACTCCACGGCCGTACATTCTCTGAAGCGGCAAAGCCGTTTATTCAGAATATGTTTGACGAGCTGTCACTTAGAAATATTGAAGTGGTACTTACCCATGTGTTCAGGGATTTCCTTGAACAACAGGGAGTGGCCCATTACAGCCGTTGTTTTTTCGGGTCGGGTTCGGATCTTCCTGATGTAAGACTGATTGTGAGCATGGGCGGTGACGGTACTTTACTGGAAACCGTGGCACTGGTGGGTGCACGGCAGACGGCCGTTATTGGTATTAATGTAGGAAGGCTGGGTTTTCTGGCGACTGTTCCGCCTGAAAGAATCTCAGAACTGATTATAGCACTGGAGGCGGGTCAGTATAAAATTGATGAACGTTCGCTGGTTGAAATTGAATCGAATGCTCCTATTTTTCAGGGACTGAATTTCGGACTGAATGATTTTGCCATTACCAAGACGGATTCATCGTCCATGATTACCGTTCATTCTTATATCAATGGTGAATTCCTGAATTCTTACTGGGCTGATGGCCTGGTTATTTCCACACCCACCGGATCGACAGGATATTCGCTTAGCTGCGGAGGACCGGTGCTGATGCCAAATTCCAAAAATTTTATCGTTACGCCGATCAGTCCGCACAACCTTAATGTGAGGCCATTGGTGGTGGAGGATAGCGCAGTACTTAGTTTTGAGGTCAGAAGCCGCAGCAAGAACTTTATGCTTTCGCTGGATTCCCGTTCTGAGATTGTAGACGAATCGACCAGGGTTACACTCCGGAAAGCAGCATTTGTCGCGAGGCTTGTCAAAATGACTGACGATCGTTTTTTTGATACTCTGCGCAGTAAACTTTCCTGGGGCCTGGATATGCGTAATTAAAGAAACAGACTATATGCAACTGACTTTTCATCCCTTCAATCTCAATCTGAGACATACGTTTACCATTGCACACGATTCCCGTGATGTACAACCTACATTGATCGTCGAACTTCATGATGGCTACGGAATGAGTGGTTTAGGTGAAGCTACTTCCAATAAGTATTACGGAGTGACCATCGAAGGAATGATCAGTTCGTTGCAATCCATAGAACACATCCTGAGTGATTATCAATGGGGGACTCCCGAAGAACTCTGGCAGCTTGTGCATCCTTATCTCCGTGATAATTCATTTGCACAATGCGCTCTCGACCAGGCCGCACATGATCTTTATGCTAAAAAGCAAGGCAAAAAACTTTATGATTCATGGGGATTAAAGCCCAATGAAACCATCCTGACCAATTATACCATTGGTATTGACAGCATCGAGAAAATGGTAGCTAAAATGAAAGAAATTCCCTGGCCGATTTATAAAATAAAACTCGGGACAGAGGATGATCTGGCTATTGTTTCTGAATTGAGAAAATATACGGATGCCGTTTTCCGTGTAGATGCCAATTGTGCCTGGGATGCGGCTAAAACCATCGGAATTGCACCGAAACTGAAAGCTCTGGGTGTTGAATTTATTGAACAGCCTTTACCGGCGGAGGATCTGGAAGAAATGAAGCAGGTATATGAAAAAAGTGTATTGCCTGTCATTGCTGATGAAAACTGTATTCTGGAGGAGGATGTCGCTACGTGCGCCGGTTATTTTCATGGTGTTAATGTGAAACTGACAAAATGCGGCGGCTTAACACCGGCCCTCAGGATGCTGAAACAGGCCAGATCGCTGGGTATGAAAACCATGGTAGGCTGCATGACCGAAACCAGTGTAGGTATTTCCGCTATCGGGCATCTGCTCCCTTTGCTTGATTATGTGGATATGGACGGAACCATGCTCATTAATAATGATCCGGCTGCTGGGGTTACATTTGACTACGGACAGATCATTTTCCCGGACCGGACCGGTACCGGAGCCATCTTTAACTCATCATCAGTCTTTACAAAATGAACCGGATTCTTTGGGCCAATGCAGTTCCTGACCGTTCGGTACTTGCTGAAGGACAGGAAGAAATGCTATGGTTTACAGGGACTGATTACCTTGGACTGGCACATCATCCTGAATTTCTGCATTTTATTCAGGAAGGTCTGTCGCAGCTGGGGACGCATTATGGCAGCTCAAGGAATAATACGCTTCGTCTGAAAATTTATGAAGAAGCAGAAACCTTACTGGCCGGTTACCTTGGTGCTCCCGCTGCGCTTTCGGTTTCTTCAGGAATGTGGGCAGGGCAGCTGCTACTGAAAATGCTCTGTCATATTATTCCTGAACCTTTTCAGGTTCATTACGCACCACAGGTCCATCCGGCTATTGCCGGTGAAGGATATAAGGCTGAAGCAGGTTCATGGAAGGGTTGGGCAGAAGAACTGATACAGAAAATTTCATCAGAAAAAAGGAAATCAACACACGTTATACTGACGGATGGCGTGGGTTCGCCATGGGTGGAAAAGTATGATTTCTCTGTTTTTCAAAAACTGGAAACCGATCAGCAGGTAGTGCTGATTATTGACGATTCGCATGGATTTGGTATAGTAGGGGATGAGGGGCGGGGTACACAATCAGCAATCGTGCCACAACCTGGCCTGGATGTTATCTCAGTAGGTTCAATGAACAAGGGCCTGGGTATACCGGGAGGGGTGATTGCCGGTGATAGCCGGTATCTTCATCAGATCCGGAGTTCAGGGTGGTTTTCCGGAGCATCACCTTTTTCTCCGGCCTACGCTTACGCGCTGGTTCGGATGATCCGCTCCGGCATTTATCAGACTCAATTTAATTGTCTGCGGCAAAATCTTGATTTTCTTGAAAAAGAAGGCTTGTTCGCATCTCCGGATTGGACTGGTTTTGAAGGATATCCGGTTTTATGCTCTGAAAATCAACGCTTACATCAGAAACTGATGGATCATCAGATGCTGACGTCTTGCTTTGCTTACCCCACCGCGCAGGATAACCCCGTGGTAAGGCTGGTGATTAACGCAAGCCATACCCAAAGTGATCTGAAAAAACTGGGAAGTGTACTGTTAAGCTGATGGTATCAGAATTTCGGACAGGACAGCATTTTGGTGTTCTTCTTTGTTTTGGGCTTGCCTGGAGGGAAATTTTCAAATAAATAGGAGATAGAAATTTCATGAGCGCCGCCACTGCCTATACCCAATGTTGAAATAGTGGCATCGTAGCTGTAGCCGATGGAAAACTTATCCTTCCTGAATCCGGCCAGAAAAATAAGGGATTCATGATTGTTAATATTTTCAGCATATTTTTTGACCGGAATACCACGATACCACATCCCCACCACCAAAGGGGAATAGGTGACGTATAAGCCCAGATCCAGCTGGTCAAACTTTCCCTGATGTTTATAATGTATAGCCGGGGAAATCGTCTTTTCCTTGTCTATTTCATTGCCCAGATAAGTATAGCCCGAAAACGGAATCCTTAATCCGGCATGAAATGAAGTTTTCATGGGTAATCTGGCCTCCGATCCGTTAGCCGCTTGTGTAAAAGCCAGATCAGGGCGGTTGATATGGTGGACAGAAAGGCCTGCCCAGTACCAGTCAGAATACACCATTCCTCCGGAAGAAAAATCAGCATAAGAGATCTGCGGCAAGCCGTTGGTAACAACCGGGTCCTGAGTAGGATTGCCGTTCGGGCCGTTGTTCGAAAACTGATCACCGAAAGTCAGGCCGAAATAATCGAAAGCTCTTGTGACATAACTTCCCTGTAAACCCAGACGAAGATAGGTCTGGTCATTGAGCTGAATCTGATACGAATAGACACCGCCAATCTCAGTAGATTTGAGATTACCAATGCCCTGGCTGTCAAATGTAGCCAGTATACCCACTCCACTGTTGAAACGGTCAAAGAACATATCACCACTGAAACTGGAAGTAACGAAGTTAGCGGAAAGGGACGGCCATTGGTTCCTGTAATTAACGGTTGCCCGGGGAGCCAGGGCTCCGCCAGCCAATGCAGGGTTGAGATACAGGGGATTCGCATAAAATTGCGAAAATTGCGGATCCTGGCTCCAACCATTCAGAGAAAAAAGGGTCAATAAAAATATACAAAGTTTCTTTATCATCTGTTGCAACATATGGCCTTCAAAACAGTAATCATTATAAGAGGAGATACGTATTCATTGGCTGTTATGTGTAAAAATATCATGACTTTTATAAATAATGACCAAGTTAACGGCATTTTCGTTGGAAAACGCTTAAAATTTTCCAATTTTAAATTCGTTTAGAATCTACATACTCCCTTTAATTGTTTACCTGTATCTGAGGATTTGAGTAATTAACGAAAGATGGCTGCATTTTATAGCAAGTATATCAGGATATTTTTTGCAGGAGTTTTATTTCTGTGGGCAGCTGCATGTATCCCCGGGTACGGACAGATAGAACCGATTGTGGTGATCAATCCGTGTGTGCCTGATGCCGAATGTATGGAAGATTCGGTGATTTTCAGAGATAATCACCCTGTTGCGGCTGTGGCGTGGAGCTGGGATTTCGGAGATGGTTCTGCACCCGATCTCCGGAAGGAACCCCGCAAACTGTATATGACACCCGGCACACATGTTGTGCAGCTTACCAGGACACTGATGGATGGTACCACGGATATACAGTCCAAAACCTTTACCATTGGTCAGCGTCCGCCGGCATTTCAGGAATGGAAAAAAGATACAACGATTTGTCCGGGTAATACGGTTGACCTGGATCCCTATCCGAACGGTGCGCCAAACGGCGTTAAATTTCTCTGGTACCCCAAAGGTGATACTACACAGGTGCTGACAGTCGATAGTGCAGGTTGCTATTCTGTAGAAGTCTTTAATGAGTTCGGATGCAGCACGCAGGATAGGATTAACGTGAAAATATGCCTGGAACCCGCTGGACAGGAAGGCGCCAAATGGTATTTTGGAGGGAATGCCGGTCTGGATTTTGCCGGAGGAATGCCTCAGCCGCTTACCGACGGAAAACTCAATACGCCCGAAGGAACTTCTTCTATTGCTAATTCTATAGGTGAATTGCAGTTTTATACCGATGGTATTACGATATATGATGCCAATGGGAATGTGATGCCCTGTATGGCAGACAACTGTGAAGATAGCCTGAAAGGGAGTCCAAACTCCACCCAATCTGTACTGATTGTACCACAACCTACCTGTAAAGGCTGTGAATATCTTTTCAACGTCATTACGACTACTGAAATTTCCGCTACTGAAAAACAACTGACGGTGACTGTAGTGGATATGCGGCGGAATAACGGACAGGGGGCTATTGTGGAGCAGAATACCATACTGAATAATTCAACCACAGAAAGAATCGTTTCCTCCCGTAATGATGCCGACAGTACTTATTGGGTAATAACCCATGACTACGGCAATAATACTTTCAGGGTATATCATGCCACCACAGGCGGACTTTCTGAGTCAGGGACATTTAATCTGGGTCAGTCGCATGATACCGAGGCAAAAGGGGAAGGGCAGATGAAATTCTCTTCTGCCGACAGTACAGGTCAGAGAACACTGGCCGTGGTGATTCCGGGGCCGCCGGAAAACTTTGTAGAATTATTTTCTTTCAGTGATGAGACTGGGCAGCTCGAATATAAGCGGACCATTTCGCTCGGGCCCGCTCCTCCTAAAGCCTATGGTGTTGAGTTTTCTCCTGACGGAGAGAAAATGTATGTTACGCTGATGGGCGACGGCACGGCTCAGTCCAGACTATTGCAATATGATCTGAGCATTGAAGATGATTCGCTCATGCTGGCGTCGGTACTGGTGATTGACAGCTCGGCAACCGATAAATTCGGCTCGTTGCAGATTGCTCCCGACGGTAAAATTTATATGGCTATCGATGGTAGTGAGTATCTGGCAGTAATAGGAGAGCCGGACCGGGATGCCGTGCGGGCACTGGAATATGAGCGGGAGGGTGTTTATCTGGGTGGAAAGAAAAGCCATCTGGGGCTGCCCAATTTTGTGCAGAACTTTACTGAAAACTCCGACGGACCAGGCGCGCAGGCGGAAGGATTCTGCTCGGGATCTCCCACTATGTTTACGGTGACTCCGCTTTGCGATCCTTTGAAAGACCAGTATACATGGAATTTCGGAGACGGTACAGGTGAGATTTACAGTGATCAGACAGAAATGCAGCATATTTACCAGAATCCGGGTATTTATACGGTTACGCTGCGTGCTGTTAACCAGTGTAAGGACACCACTTTTGTATATGAGATAGAAATTCTGAAAACACCGGATCCTATTGACCTGGGCCCTGATAAAGACGAGTGCCGGAATGTGATCCCGCTGGAAATTAATGTAGAAGCTGAAAATTATTTCTGGATATTCAATAACCGGATCGTCGGCCAGGAAAAAATATATAATGCGACGGCCAGCGGTATGTATGTAGCCATTGCCGCCAACGGAGAGCAGGCTGAATGCTATCAGATGGATACCATTATGGTCCGGAGAAGAATTCCGCCGGCATTTACACTCGGGCCTGACACGACCATGTGTAACGACAGTACTATCCAGTTAAGGGCTGCTGCGATGTCTTATAATGAATTCAAATGGAGTACCGGAGAAATCTCCCGGGAAATTACGATACGCCAGCCTGGTGTGTATTGGGTAGAAGTAAAGAATGAGGATTGTTACAATGGGGATACCATCACTGTGACTGCCAGGCCTAAAGCCAGAATTACCGCTCTGCTTACCCCGCCTACGGGTTGTACGACCACCGACGGGGCCATCAGGGTCAGTAATATTGCGCCGCCCGGAACTTACGATTACGCATGGTTTTCAATAGACAGCACAGTGCTGGGGAATAACCAGGAACTGACGGGCCTGAGGGAAGGCTCGTATCTGCTGCGGGTAAGCGGAAATCCGGAGGCTTGTACTACCGATACCTCATTCGCGCTGCGTTCTCCGGCGAATAACCTTCGTATGGCACCTGTGGTAGATAACGCCAGCTGTACCCAGCCTGATTCAGGAAGTATAGGCCTGAATATCACAGGGGGGAATCCAAATCAGTTCTGGTGGCGGAACAGCAGCGGAACGGTAATCGGGCAGGATCAATCGGTTGATCATCTGGAACCGGGCATCTACAGCGTACAGGCCAGAGATGCCGGC
Source organism: Telluribacter sp. (assembly GCA_040391535.1). Taxonomy (GTDB): domain Bacteria; phylum Bacteroidota; class Bacteroidia; order Cytophagales; family Spirosomataceae; genus JBEBXQ01. Next base: position 9,466 of record JBEBXQ010000147.1, read on the forward strand.
GGGTGTACTTTTGAACTTACGGGAATTGTGGTGGGGCTGGATAAGGATAACCTGGCTTATCTGGGGCCGGACAGGATGTATTGTACCGGTGATACGCTTCATTTGCAGCCTCATGCGGTTAATTTTAACGGGAACCAGTATTTGTGGAGTACCGGAGAGACTACCCATACCATCATTGTAGACAAAGACGGAACGTATACACTGAGTGTCAGAAACTTTGAAAACGGCTGTGAAGCAAACGATGAAATAAATGTAAAATCAGCTGCACCACCTGTTGTTTCGCTGGTTCCCGAAAACCCGTTATGTGTGGCCGATAATGATGAAATTGAGCTTCAGGTACTGGGTAGAAGCAACTATCTGTATTACTGGCCGGCCTTGGATGACAGTTCGCGTATCGTAACGGTCAGAGCAGTGGGTTCATATACAGTGCAGGTAACTGATCCTGACGGCTGTACGATTGAAAAAACAACGGAAGTGGTTGATAAATGTGAACCTTACCTTTTTGTGCCGGATATATTTACTCCCAATGGAGACGGGAATAATGATATTTTTGAAATTTTCGGGCGTTATTTTACCGATCTTGACCTGAAAATCTACAACCGTTGGGGAGAAGTAATTTATGCTTCGGATTCTCTGGAAAAACGATGGGATGGTACCTACAAAGGAACGATGGTACCACCGGGTGTATATGCCTATAAAATCAGCTATAAAAGTTTTTATTTCCCTGAAAGAGAACCGGAAGTCAGGCGTGGAGCTGTCGCGGTATTCCGCTGACCTAGGTTTTCATTTTCGCATCCTGTAAATTTAGAGTTTAATTGATAAAGTCAGCAGCAATCCGTAGGGAACTCCTGATGGGTGAAAACGGATCCGGAGACGATTTATAACTATGCGAAAAGACTATCTGACAGGTGATAATGAAAACCTGTCCGCTACTGAAAAAGAAATAGAAAAAGCACTCAGGCCTTTGTCTTTTGAGGATTTTACGGGACAGGATAAAGTACTGGATAACCTGAAAGTCTTTGTAAAGGCCTCTAAAATGAGAGGTGATGCGCTTGATCATGTGCTTTTACACGGTCCTCCGGGACTAGGAAAAACAACACTCTCGCACATTATTGCCAATGAGCTTGCTGCCGGAATCAAGATCACTTCAGGCCCGGTGCTTGATAAGCCCAGTGACCTTGCCGGTTTACTGACCAACCTCCAGCCCGGGGATGTATTGTTTATTGATGAAATTCACCGCTTGAATCCGGTTGTGGAAGAGTATCTGTACTCGGCTATGGAGGATTACAAAATTGATATTATGCTCGACAGCGGTCCCAATGCCCGTTCCGTGCAGATCGGGCTGAGTCCGTTTACGCTGATCGGCGCTACTACAAGGGCGGGTATGCTCACGTCGCCACTAAGGGCACGTTTCGGGATTAACGCGCGTCTGGAATATTACGACGCGGTTCTGCTGAGCTCAATTGTCCGTCGTTCAGCTGCTATTCTCGGCTCGCCTATTCATGATGATGCCGCGTTTGAAATTGCCCGCAGGAGCCGGGGAACACCCCGTATTGCCAATAATCTGTTAAGAAGGACCCGTGATTTCGCCCAGGTGAAGGGAGATGGTGTGATTAATGTTGAGATAGCGGAAATCGCACTTACAGCGCTTGATGTGGACCAGAACGGACTGGATGAAATGGATAACCGTATCCTGACCACCATTATCGAAAAATTCAAAGGCGGACCTGTAGGTTTATCGACCATTGCTACAGCCTGCGGAGAAGAGGCCGAGACCATAGAAGAAGTATATGAGCCCTTTCTGATTCAGGAAGGTTACCTGAAACGGACCTCACGAGGAAGGGAGGCTACTGAAAAGTCATACCGGCATCTGGGAGTTGTACCCAAATACAGAACCGGAGAATTGTTCTGATGCAAGGCGAAGTGGTTGTCAGACTACTTCGCCTTTTTTGTTTCC
>JBEBXQ010000148.1:0-11335 GCA_040391535.1 Telluribacter sp.
CTGACCTTCGATAATGGGAAACTACAGACTACAGAAGATATATCCATTCCGGCATACCGGGAATTAAAGTCATTCAGCGGTACGCTTGCCGATGTCCGGGAAAAACTCAAATCTTACGATTATAATCACCCGCTGGAATCACTGATTGAGCTGAACGTACAGGAGCCGGATTTTGACCCGGCGGTAAGTTATGAGTTTGAGCAAATGCTACGGGAATCTGAACAGTCATCATTCCGTATTATCAAACCGAGGCTGACCTTTCTGAACCGGCGACTGGAAGCGGATGAACTTTTCGAACAAGGTACTGAAATTGCAGATCTTACGGAAAAACAGGTTTTTGCCCGCCGGCTTGAAAGCGAAAACCTTCCGGATGAAGAAAAACAACTGTTGAATGATGCGTTTGATGAATTACTGGCGGAAATTCAGCAATAAAAGATTACAAATAGAAAAATATGTCAAAGAAGAACAGGACCGGGGTCGTCTATTCTACAGATCCGGATTTCGTATATCACGACGATAAAGCAACAGAACCGGACACACTCGCTCCCGAACAGCAGGATCTGAGGATCTGGCTGGAACGGAAAAACGGAGGCAAGGTGGTAACGGCTGTCAAAGGTTTTACGGGCACGACCCAGGATTTAGAAGCACTCGGAAAACAACTGAAAAATACCTGCGGAAGTGGCGGGTCCGTTAAAGACGGAGAAGTACTGATTCAGGGAGATCATCGTGAGAAAGTCGTGGCATGGCTTTTGTCAAAAAAATATAAGGCTAAAAAAGCTGGAGGCTGAAACCAAAAAACTGCCCGTCTGTATCAGTATACCGAAACTAAATCGTTTTAAAATTGTTAAATTATAACAACTTCACCCAAACACGTGATGCAGACGGTTATGAAAAGGTTAAACTGGATTATTTGTCTGATCCTGACAGGATGGACCGGCATATCGTGTTCCCATGCTCAAAGCAAAAAAGAGCAGCCCGCTAAACACAAAACAGAAACAACCATGAAAGAGGAATTCCAGAAAGAGCTGACACCTGAGCAGTATTTCATTTTATGTGAGAAAGGTACTGAACATCCGTTTTCCAGCCCGCTTAATAATATAAAAGATAAAGGCGTTTTTAAATGTGCTGCCTGTAAAACCCCGTTATTCAGTTCAGATCATAAATTTGAATCGGGTACAGGATGGCCAAGTTTTTACCAGATGCTCACCGAAGGAAATGTCGTTGAAAAGGTAGATAAAAGCCATGGGATGATCAGGAGAGAAGTCCTTTGCGCAAAATGCGGAGGGCATTTAGGCCACGTTTTCGAAGATGGCCCTGCTCCTACCGGTCTCAGGTATTGTATCAACGGCATTTCACTGACATTTGATAAGCAGGACTAGATACAACAGCCATATCATTATCTCCTCAAACAGGACTATATGAAAAAATTTATCCTTCAGACCAAAAACCGGATAAATGAAAATATAAATAAGTTCACCCAAAAAACAGGGAAACTTATTGACAGATCATTAACAGCCTTCATAGGCGAAGAAAGATATAGTCAGTGGAAAACCAGGTATAGTACCCTGAAGGCTCGCTTCAACGGCTACAGCCACCGCATTTTTAACCGTAATTCAAAATACTATCGTCCGGTTTCGATTCTCTGGAAGACATTTCTGTACGGAATTCTCTTTATTGCCTTCTATATTTTTTGTGTAGAAACCAATTTTTTATGGCTGATGGGCGGTATGCCCAGCGTGGAAGATCTGCAGAATCCGAAGGTAGCTCAGTCGTCTGAAATCTATACGGCAGATAGTGTAATGATAGGTAAATTTTATACTGAAAACCGCACACCTGTCCCCTACGAACAACTTTCTCCTTACCTTATTGACGCGCTGATCGCTACCGAAGATGTTCGTTTTTATGAACATGCCGGAATCGACTTCCAGGCAATGGCCGGTGTGGCAGCAGGAATCCTGAAAGGAGAAACAGACCGCGGCGGCGGTAGCACCATTACACAACAGCTATCCAAAAAACTATTTAAAACACGTCGGAAAGACGCACGCGGATTGCTGGGATATATTCCCGGAATGCCTACGCTGATTTACAAAACCAAAGAATGGCTTACTTCCATAAAGCTTGAACGCAATTTTACCAAAGAGGAAATCCTGACCATGTATTTCAATACTGTTGATTACGGAAATAATACTTTTGGGATTAATACCGCAGCCAAGTCGTATTTCGGAAAGTCACCCGACAGCCTGAATGTCCAGGAAGCCGCAGTACTGGTAGGTTTGCAGAAAGCCACGACCACCTACAATCCGATCCGCAATCCGGAACGCTCACTTGAACGCCGGAATGTAGTATTGTCGCAAATGAATAAGTATGGTTACCTGACCCGGGCCGAAACGGATTCGGTACAGCAACTTCCTATAGACCTGAAAGTGAGTTTTGAAACTCCTTATGACGGAAATGCCAATTACTTTAAAAACGCAGTTGTCGATTTTGTAAAGGAATGGGGCGAAGAACACGGCTATAATCTATATACAGACGGGCTCAAAATCTACACCACCATTGACTCCCGTTTACAGGAATACGCCGAAGAAGCCCTGACAGAAAAAATGAGGGTTTTGCAGCGCACTTTTGAAGAACACTGGGGAAAACAAAACCCCTGGGTGGATGAAAACGGAGTAGAAATTGAGGGGTTTCTGAATGACGTAGTGAAACGGACAAAAAGATACCAGACACTGGCCGCAAAATTTCCGGATCAGCCTGATTCCGTTCAGTTCTATCTGAACAAAAAAGATACCATGAGGGTCTACGACTGGGAACACGGCGGTGCCAAAACGGTTTTCTGGAGCCCGATGGATTCGCTCAATTACTATAAAAGAATTCTCCGTGCGGGCGTTATGTCAATGAACCCGTATAACGGACAAATCAAAGCATGGGTAGGCGGACTGGAATACGACTTCTTTAAATACGACCATGTAAAACAAGCCAAACGCCAGCCCGGTTCGACTTTCAAGCCTTTTGTGTATGCGGCCGCCATTGACGACAGCACTTTTAATATGTCGCCCTGCGATCAGATTCAGGATAAACCCTTTGAAATCGAAATTGAAGAAAATGGCATCATGAAAAAATGGCGCCCCCGTAATGCTACCGGGTTCTTTTCCTACACCAACATGAGTCTCCGACTGGCAATGGCACAATCGGTCAACTCGGTAACGGTTGAATTAACCAACAGGATCCGACCGGAAACAGTAGTGAAATATGCCGGAAAACTGGGCATCAGTACGCCGCTTAAAGCCGTTCCTTCTATTGGCCTGGGGCCTTTTGATGTCAGCCTGTACGATATGGTAGCTGCGTATGCTACCTTCGTCAATAACGGAATTTACACAAAACCACAACTTGTAACGCGCATCGAAGACCGTAACGGTACACTCATTGAAGAGATAACAACGGAAACCCGCCAGGCTATCCGCCCTGAATCCGCATTTCTGATGGTCCATATGCTGAAAGGAGGCATAGAAGAGCCGGGGGGTACATCCCGCGGATTGTGGGCTTATGATGTTTTCAAAAACAGAAATGAAATAGGCGGTAAAACCGGAACGACCTCCAATAACTCCGACGGATGGTTCATGAGTATTACCCCGGAGCTGGTAACAGGTGCATGGGTTGGCGGAGACGACCGCAGCATTCACTTCCGCACTACCCGGCTGGGTGAAGGCTCCAAGACAGCCTTGCCCATAGTAGGCAGATTTCTGGAAAAAGCTTATCGTGATAAAAGTCTGGCCTTAGAAACCGGGCCTTTTCCGAAGCCGGCATTTGAAATTACGAAACATTATATTTGTCCCACTCCTGAACCTGAGCCCGACTCACTGGACATGGAATCTGATTCTCTCTTTGTGAATCCCCTGGAAGAAGAGGAACTGGAAATAGGCCCTCCGCCACCTCCTTCTTTTCCTGACCTTACCCCTTAAATCAGCACTATTGAAATACTGAGGTTTTTTCAATTATTACGCCGGAAGTTGCAAAGCAGTAGCTTCCGGCGTAATTTTAACCTGCTTTTAATAAATCTGGTCCTGATTCCAACATTTGATTATGTTCAAAAATAAATTTTTCAAAGGCGGCCTTGCTGTATTGTTGTTCATTATTGTCGGTTATTTCATTGCAGAGAATATTATATCTTCCACAGAACCTGTCAGTGACAATATCAATCCTGAAATATACCACCATAATCTGGAGGACGAAAGAAATGCGAAAGATGAAGAATTCCGTAGTTCTGACGATTCTCCCATAAAAGAGAAGGAAGCATTTCATGGTCTGCATTACTTTGAACCTGATCTTACCTACAGGGTAATGGCAAGCGTAACACCGTATAAAGGTGAAGATAAAAGGCTGGTTATCAGCTACACCGACGGATCAGAAACGGTGTATGAAAGATTCGCGTATGCCACCTTCAATCTCGACCAGAAATCCCATAAGGTCCTGTTACTGAAACACGATGATATGGTTTCACTCCTTTTCAAAGATGCGACCAACGGAAAAGAAACTTATGGCGGCGGACGTTATATCGACTTCAAAATCCAGGAGGCCAGTGGCAGAACCATGATTATTGACTTCAATAAAGCCTATAATCCCTACTGTGCCTACGTTCCGGATTTTGCCTGTCCGTTACCTCCGGCTGAAAACAAGCTTTCAATTTCTATTCGGGCGGGCGAAACAAATGAAGTAGAAAAGTAGTACTTTTGCACAAATTTTTTTCTATGAAGATCTCCTATAAGTGGCTTAAAGAGCTGATTGATATAACAGAATCTCCTGAAGAAATCGGGAAAATTTTAACTTCAACCGGATTGGAAGTTGAAGGTATTGAAGAAGTAGAATCTGTCAAAGGCGGGCTGAAAGGTGTGGTAACCGGAACTGTCCTCACCTGTGAAAAACACCCTGAAGCCGACCGTCTTAGTCTGACAACGGTCCATATCGGGGCAGAAACACCGCTTTCTATCGTTTGTGGTGCCCCCAATGTAGCTGCAGGGCAAAAAGTACTGGTTGCAACGTTAGGTACAACCCTTTACCCTTCCGGCAGTGATCAGCCTCTGACTATGAAAAAGGCCAAAATCAGAGGCGCGCTCTCCGAAGGAATGATCTGTGCAGAAGATGAACTGGGACTGGGTACATCCCATGACGGCATAATGGTACTGGACACCGACCTGCCTGACGGTACCCCCGCTGCCGAATATCTGGGTATTACGTCTGATTTCATTTTCGAGATCGGCCTGACTCCTAACCGCGCGGATGCCGCCTCACATTACGGCGTTGCCCGCGACCTGAAAGCCCATTTTGGCCGTCCGGTACAGTTACCGTCTGTTGATCACTTAAAAGCCGGTAATCAGATCGCGCCTGTACAGATTTCGGTTGAAAATCAGGAAGCCTGTCCGCGATATGCAGGATTGACAATGTCCGGAGTTCGTATAGCCGAATCACCATCATGGCTGAAAAATAAACTCGAAGCCATTGGAGTACGAAGTGTAAACAATCTTGTTGATATCACCAATTATATCTGTCATACACTGGGACAACCCATGCATGCTTTTGACCTGGCAAAGGTAAAAGGCGCACAGATTATTGTAAAAACACTTCCCGCGGGAACCCCTTTTGTAACGCTTGACGGACAAGAAAGGAAACTGGCAGCAACCGACCTGATGATCTGCAATGCTGAAGAACCTATGTGTATCGCAGGTGTTTTCGGAGGTGCAGATTCAGGTGTAAATGAAACCACCACATCTGTTTTTCTGGAATCAGCCTGTTTCAATCCGGGTTGGGTAAGAAAAGCGTCACAGCAGCATGGGCTGAAAACAGACTCCTCATTCAGGTTTGAAAGAGGAACTGATCCTGAAATGCCCGTTTATGCCCTGAAATATGCCGCTCTGCTCATTCAGGACATTGCCGGTGGAGAGATTACCTCCGAAGTCTATGACCTGTATCCCGTACCTGTGCCACCTTTCCGGGTTACCATGAAGTACAGGAACATTGACCGGCTGATAGGGAAAACACTCGAACACTCCCGGATTCACTCTATTCTTAACCATCTGGATATCAAAACTTCGGATATCACCGCATCGGGCTTCAAAGCCACTGTCCCCTCCTACCGTGTAGATGTACAGAGAGAAGCTGATGTGATTGAGGAAATCCTGCGTATTTATGGTTTTGACAATATAGGGTTATCAGAAGGCCTGAGTTCTGACTTCCTTTCCGATTTTCCGGTGCATGATCCTGATAAACTGAAAATAAGAGTTTCAGAATCACTTGCCGCTAATGGTTTTCTGGAGATCCTCAACAATTCACTGACCAAAGCACAGCCTCAGGAGCAAATCAGGGATTCACTTTACGGAAACGCCGTATCCGTTCTGAATTACCTGAGTGAAGATTTGTCGGTAATGCGGCAGACCCTGCTGTTCTCAGGGCTCGAAACACTCGCCTATAATATCAACCGCCGGCAGAAAAACCTGAAGGTATTTGAATTCGGCAAATCGTACCATGAACAGGATGGCAAGTATACAGAGAAAAACCACCTGGCTGTTTTCATCACCGGTAATTTCAATGAAGAAACCTGGATAACCAAAGCCCGGCCGGTAACGTTTCATGATATCGCCACCTTCGTTCATCAGATACTGGCTATATTAAGGGTAGCAAAACCTGAGTCAACCGATGCTGACTCCGGGATTTTTGCATATGGTCAGACTTACCTCCTCAATAAAAAACCACTTGTATCGTTTGGTAAAGTACAACCCGCACTTACACAATCAGCCGATGTAAAAGGAGAAGTATTTTATGCCGACTTTGACTGGGATCTTTTACTTCGCCAGTATAAGAGCGCTCTGAATTACACAGAAGTAGTCCGTTATCCGGAAGTAAGACGTGATTTATCACTGGTACTTGAAAAAAATGTCTCCTTCGAGCAGATTGAAAAACTGTCATATGCAACCGAAAGGAAGATTCTGAAAGGAATTAATGTATTTGATGTATTTGAGGGAAAAGTACTGGAGGGTAAAAAATCATACTCTGTAAGCTTTACCTTACTGGACGAAACCCAGACATTGACAGATAAGGCCATCGACAAAACCATGCAAAGGTTGATTGATGCTTTCGAAAAAGAACTGGGTGCCGTTATCCGCAGGTAATCACTTCCGGTAAAATCAGAAGAAAAAAAATGGATCTTACCAGTTCTATTAACGATAAATTTGACCAGATTGAGAAGAAAGTAGAGGTCTTGCTTTCTTTGAAGAATAATCTGGAATGGAAGCTGGAAGATGCCAATTACAGGATTGAAGTTCAACGAAAACAGAACGAAAAATTAGAAGAGGAATTAAAGTCTGCAAGAAAAAAAATAGCCTCATTGGAAAAAGACTTTAATAAATCTAAAAATTTTGCTAAAATTGTCACTAATAAACTGACACCAACAGGTGGAATGTCTGAATTGAGGAAATCGGTAGAACGATATATTACAGAAATAGACAGGTGCATAGAAACACTTGAAAAAACCTTATGAGTAAATCAAACAAGTCATCTGCAACCAGCCCGGTGTTCATTAAACTCCTCAACAGGGGGTTTCATACATTGGTACCTGCAGGGGATGAACGTTTTTATCATGAGGGATATAAAGTTTTTTTGGAACGAATGGAACAGCATAAGACAAACGGGACAGCTTTTGATGACATTGAGGCTATTGCTTTAACGTCATTGGATTGCCTGGTTGCCATTCAGCGTTACAATGAGTTACTCAGCGGTACCCTTGACACAATGGAAAAAAGGGTTGCTAAACTTGATAAGGTTATATCAAAATCACTCTGAGCAAAAAAACTTCGTAATACGATCTATACCTTACTAAACTAATATCAGCTTTTCATCCTGTTAACGGGAAAGTTTTTATCCCTTTTAAACAGGAATTAACATGTCTGAATTTTTAACGTATTTTTTATCTGATGTCATCGCTTTACTTGTAGGAATCTTTGCCGGGAAATATATTTTCCGCAAATCATTCCTCAAAAAAGAGAAAGAATCACAGGAAAAAGCCGAAAGCATTATCAAAAATGCTGAAATCACCGCAGAGAGCATTAAAAAAGACCGGATCATTGAAGCTAAGGAGAAATTCCTGAAGCTGAAAATGGAATTCGAGGAAGATGCCAACAAGAAAAGAGGGATTTTGCAGTCTAACGAGCAAAAACTCAAGCAACGGGAACAGAATGTAACCCAGATGATGGAACAGACCCGTCGCAAGGAAAGTGAAATTGAAAGCCAGAAAGTGGCTCTCGATCAACAGGTCGACATTGCTAAAAAGCGTCGTGAGGAGGCAGAAAAAATGCTTAAACAACAGGTAACCCAGTTGGAAAAAATCGGCAATCTGACGGCTGACGAAGCCCGTAACCAGCTGGTAGAAGCATTGCGTGCCGAAGCCGAATCCAAAGCAGGATCTTTCATCAAAAATGTAATGGAAGAAGCCCGCCTGACTGCCACCAAAGAAGCTAAAAAAATCGTTATTGAAACCATTCAGCGGACTGCGGCCGAGCACGCCATTGAAAACTGTGTATCCGTATTCAATATTGACAACGACGATATCAAGGGTAAAATCATAGGCCGGGAAGGCCGGAACATCCGTGCTCTTGAAGCGGCAACAGGTGTGGAAATTATCGTTGATGATACTCCTGAAGCCATTGTTATTTCGGGCTTTGATCCGGTTCGCCGCGAAGTCGCCCGTCTTTCACTGCACAGACTGGTACAGGACGGAAGGATTCACCCGGCCCGTATTGAAGAAGTGGTAGCCAAAACCCGCAAAAATATCGAAGATGAAATCGTGGAACTCGGTGAGCGTACCGTTATTGACATGGGTATTCATGGCCTTCATCCGGAGCTGGTGAAAATGGTGGGCCGTATGCGTTACAGATCGTCTTACGGACAGAATCTTTTGCAGCACTCCCGCGAAGTTGCCAAGCTGTGTGCTACGATGGCTTCTGAGCTGGGGCTGAACGCCAAGCTTGCCAAACGTGCCGGTTTACTGCACGATATCGGAAAAGTTTATCCGGAAGAATCCGATCTGCCACATGCTATTCTGGGTATGGAGCTTGCTAAAAAATACAAGGAACACCCTGAAGTTTGCAACGCCATTGGTGCACACCATGATGAAATTGAAATGACCAGCATGATATCACCTATCATCCAGGTATGTGATGCCATTTCAGGTTCCAGACCAGGTGCCCGTCGTGAAATGATGGAGTCTTACATACAGCGTCTGCGTGACCTGGAGAACCTGGCCGTGTCATTCGACGGAGTTGAGAAGTGTTATGCTATTCAGGCAGGCCGTGAACTGCGCGTAATTGTAGACGCAGAAAATGTGACCGACGAAAGAGCCAGTGTGCTTTCTTTCGACATATCGCAAAAAATTGAAAAAGAGATGCAATATCCCGGACAAATCAAAATCACGGTGATCCGTGAGATGCGTTCGGTAGCTTACGCAAGATAAACTATATGAGCAGTGGATCTGTCAGAAACATATCGGTTCCCCTATAAAAAAGCACTTATAACAGGTGCTTCGGGGCTCATTGGTAAAGAACTGACTGATCTGCTGCTTCAATCCGGCGAATACCAGGAAATCCTGATCCTTGTCCGGAAACCGCTCAATATCCGGCATCCGAAACTCACCCAGATTATCTATAACTTCGACCATCCGGATAACAGCGTTATTCAGGCCGATGACATCTATTGTACTTTAGGCTCCACCATCAAAAAAGCAGGTTCCAAAGAGGCCTTCAGAAAGATTGATTTTGAATATCCTTTACAGATTGCACAAGCGGCCCTGCAAAACGGCGCCAGGCAGTTGCTGATTGTTACCGCTTTAGGTTCTGATCCCAAATCCATGATATTTTATAACCGGGTGAAGGGTGAGGTGGAAAAAGCACTGGAAAAACTTGACTACGGCAGTTTACATATTTTCAGGCCATCGCTACTGACCGGAAACCGGACAGAAAAACGTGCAGGAGAGAACTTTGCAAAAATACTGGCAAAAATAGTGGATCCGTTGCTTATGGGCCCGCTGCAGAAATACCGTTCCATCCAGGGAAAACAAGTGGCAAAAGCCATGATAAAGGTAGCTCAGAAAGCCAGCCTGGGTGTTCACCGTTATGACTCTGACGAAATTCATCAGCTCTCGAAACTTTTATAATTTATTCCCGATACCAATTATGCCTGAATCTTCAGTTCATCAATTCATCTTTGACATCCTCCGTAATCATCTGACTGACATAGAAAATACATGGCTGGAGGAGCAGAAAACCAAAAAATCCGTTGAATTACTAACCTCCTTCGTAGCGGTTCCCCGATTTATCCAACGCAGGGAAGTTTCTCCGTTACAGGATCAGAATACAGAGCTTGATGCACTCATTCAGGGGTTTTCAGTCAATGGGTGGGATAGCGTCCGTCTTGCACGTGTAGCATTGCTAACCTGTCTGGACGCCGGCAATCAGGAAACATACATTCACCATATCACAACCTTATTTGATACAGCTGAAATGAATGAGCTGGTAGCGCTCTATTCAGCCTTACCCTTATTATCATTTCCTGAAAAATGGCTTTTCCGCGCTACTGATGCCGTGCGGTCCAATATAGGTTTTGTACTCGATGCGATTGCATTACAAAACCCTTATCCGGAGAAGTATTTTTCTGAAGCAGCCTGGAATCAATTAATTCTCAAAACCATTTTCAATGACAAGCCCATCCATTTAATCATAGGATTAGAGGCTCGTGCTAATGAAAAACTGGCTGCTATGCTTTCTGATTTTGCTCATGAACGCTGGGCTGCCGGCAGGTCTGTCGCACCTCAGGTCTGGCGGCTTATCGTTCCGTTTGTTAATGATCATTTTCTAAAAGATATTCAGCATTTACTGGCCTCAGCAAAGGCCGATAATCAACAAGCCGCCGCTTTGGTATGTTATTATTCAGACAATGAAAAAGCCAACCGGCTTTTAGATCCGTTTCCTGATCTGAAATCAGCTATAGAAAAAGGATTACTTAGCTGGAGAAGCCTGGAATTTGACCAAATCAATACATATCAATAAAAACTGAACCTAGAACTCATGTGCCAGCATCATAAAGATTCTCAACAAAACCCTTCACATTTCGAAGAAACCGGCGAAACTACTTCACACAGAGATATACACTGGAATGATTACCGGGACCTGATCAAAGGAATGCGTTTTTTTGATCCGCATATCCATATGGTATCCCGCACTACAGACGATTATCAGGCTATGTATGACGCAGGCATCGTTGCCCTTATCGAACCGGCATTCTGGGTGGGACAACC
>JBEBXQ010000149.1:0-11331 GCA_040391535.1 Telluribacter sp.
ATGGATTACTGGTCGCCGGAAAACCCGGATGCTTTCTTTCCAAGACCGATTATCTCAGGCGCGGGTGATATCACTTCTGTTCAGTCAAGATTTCTACAGAATGCGGCCTATATACGACTGAAACAACTTTCATTGGGATATACCATTCCGCAGGAACTTTCCAAAAGGATAGGCATAGAACGGATGAAGCTGTTCTTTACAGGTTCTAATCTGTGGACAGGGACTAAAATGATCCGCATTTCAGATCCTGAATTAACAGGCCCCAGCGCCTACCCTATGAGCAAATCACTGACGTTTGGTGCCAATATTAATTTCTAATCATCAAGAAAATGAGACATATAGGTTTATTGATACTCACTTTGTCATTTACGGTCATGTCCTGTAATGACGAATTTCTGGAAAGGTATCCGCTGGATAAGATCACCGATAACAGTTTCTGGAAAACAGGGGCCGATGTTGAAATGTACGCTAACCAGTTCTACCCGACACTTTTCGATGCACGTCTGGCGTGGTATTCACTTGACAATTTCAGTGATAATCAAACGCCCAGCAGCCGGAATACCTATACCTGGGGCGAATCTCCGGTACCCTCGGAAGGCGGAGGATGGGCAAAAGCCGATTGGGCCAATATCCGAAGCTGCAACTATGCCCTGGAGAGAATAGCCGGGATGACGCCTGACGCAACACTTCCCGTCGCGGAAGCCGAAATCAGATTCTTTAAGTCCTATTACTATTTTGAAAAGGTGAAAAAATTCGGAGATGTTCCCTGGCTTGATAAAAGTCTTTCCGTAGACTCCCCAGAGCTTTCATTGCCCCGTGACAGCAGAAAAACGGTCATTGAGAATATGTTGAAAGATATTGATTTTGCCATCGCCAACTTACCGGAAACCTCAGGTGCCGACCGCATCACCAGATATGCGGCATTAGCTTTGAAGGTTGAGCTGTGCCTTTATGAAGGTACATTCAGAAAATACCATAATGTCATCGGTGACGATAACGCGCTGCTTCGGATGGCTGCGACAGCCGCAGAAGCCATCATCGGTTCGGGCCTGTTCAGCATTTATTCCACCGGCAATCCCGGTTCTGATTACTTTGACCTCTTTGTGCAATATGAGTTAAAAGGTAATCCTGAAGGCATTCTGGTACAGCGTTTCCTGACCAATAAAAGAATGCACAATAACGTCAGGCAGCTGGGTGAGCCCTATACCGGATATAACAAAGACTTTGTAGACTCCTATCTCTGTGCTGACGGGCTGCCGATTTCCTTAAGCCCGCTTTATAAAGGAGATGCCGTATTTGGTACCGAGTTTATCAACAGAGACCCGCGGATGGACCAGTCTGTTTACCAGGAAGAACGGCCGTACAGAATATTTGATACAGGTGTTGTCAATTACAAAACGATGCCTGAGTTTGACAATAACTATTCTCCTACCAGTTATTATATCATTAAGGGATACAGTCCTTATGAAAGAGACCGTCTGCCCAGCACTTCCATTACCGATGACTTTATTTACCGTTACGGCAAAATATTGTTGTCCTATGCCGAAGCGAAAGCTGAGCTGGGCGAATGTACCCAGGAAGTACTGGACAAGTCCTTAAACCTGGTCAGGGACAGGGTGAAAATGCCTCACCTGAAAGCAGAAGTAGGTTTTACTGATCCGCAATGGCCCAAATGGGAAACCTCTGTATCACCCCTGCTGAATGAAATCAGAAGGGAAAGAAGGATTGAAACCTGCGCGGAAGGAAGCAGATGGGATGATCTCGTAAGATGGAAAGCCGGGAAACTGCTGGAAAACCCAAAGACTGTACAGGGAGCACGTGATCCCGCAACGGGGCAGTATCGTCAGATATATCCTGGATATGGCAACAGGGTCTGGAATGATAAGCTTTATCAGTATCCTATTCCTATACAGGAGCTGACCATTAATCCTCAGCTGACACAGAACCCGGGTTGGGAATAAAATTTATAATCAATTAAATATCAGATCATGATGGTAAAAAACAGATTGAAATACCTATGGATATTGTTACTGACCGGCTTCATGACGGCATCTGTTCATCAGGTGCAGTCTCAGGCGGCTTCGCCCCGTATCTTCAAAGCAGGTTTTGCTGAAATGGATATCACTCCTGATATCGGCATGCAACAGCCGGGCAACTATGGAAAAAGCTACCACACTACTTTCCATGACCAGTGCAAAGCCAGGGCCGTCGTTTTTGATGACGGGAATAAAAGAGTAGTACTGGTAGGCCTCGACTTATTATTTATCACCCGGCATCTGGTGAAGGAGATCCGGGAAGAAATCCAGAAACGATGTGGTATAGAGCCACAGAATATCATGATCGGTGCTTCGCATTCTCACTCCTCCGGCCCTATTGCCATGAGTGAACCCGGTGATTTTGACCATGCTTCTGATCTTATTAAAGATCTGGCAGAAAACCAGACCATCACCTCTGAACCGGGTTTTACCCAGTATTTAAAAGAACAGACCGTAATGGCTGTTGTCAGGGCGGATATTACCAAAAAAGATGCCAAACTGGCTGTGGGCAGCGGGCATGAGGACAAAGTATCCTTTAACCGTCGCCTGAGGATGAAAAATGGTCTTTCCTATTCTCATCCGGGGGTAGGTAATCCTGACATAAAGGAATATGCCGGGCCTATTGATCCGGAAGTAGGGACGGTGGGTGTATGGGACCTGAATGATAATCTGCTGGGAATGGTGGTCAATTTCTCCTGTCATGCGACGACCAACCCGGGTGGTATTTCGGCCAACTGGATTGGCACAATGGAAAAAACCCTAAGGGGCGCGAGTGGCAATGCTGCGCTGCCTGTCGTCTTCATGCAGGGAGCCTGCGGTGATATTACACAGGTAGATAATCTGGCAAAACATCAGAACCCTGCCCCGGCAGAATGGAATGAGATCGTAGGCGGGCGAGTGGGCGCGGAAGCTTATAAAACGCTTTTATTGATCCGCAGGGGTGCCAGCAGTGATATTACCCTTGATTCACGACAAAAAGTATGGAACATCAAACGACGCATACCCACACCGGAAAAAGTAAAAAAAGCGTATGAACTGGTCGCGATGGGCCCCGAAAAAGCCGGAACTGTCGAATGGACATTTGCAAAGGAAACCGTACTGCTGGACGCGCTGATTAGCATAAGGCCTGAAGCAGAAGTGGAAGTACAGGCGATTCAGGTGGGACCTATGGTTTTTGTATCAGACCCGGCAGAATATTTTGTCCAGTTTGGCCTTGATATCAAAAAAGGCAGTAAGTTCCCTTTCACATTTGTGGTGGAGCTGGCTAACGGATGCGTCGGCTATGTTCCGACAGAAGAAGCCCTGAGTGCCAGCGGAGGCGGATATGAAACCCGGCTGACCTCCTATTCGAATCTCGAAGTATCAGCCGGCAGGCAGTTTGCCGATGTGGGTATTGAGCTGGCCAATCAAATGAAACCCGGAGCTGTTCCGCTTCCTCCTCCGCCACCGCCGTTTAAAGCACCATGGAGTTACGGAAATCTTCCACCCGAACTGAAATAATCCTTATCTGATCCTGGTGCTGATCGTAAAGTTCCGACAGCACCAGGTCTGATTCAAAGTTGCTCAGACAAGTCTGTGCAGTATATGACCATAAGGTGCAGAAAAAGAGATTAGAAAAGTGAGTTTTATATCTCTTTAAAACAGAAATCAATACCGGTATCGCTTAATCACTACTACGAAATCCTTGTCAGATGTTTTTTTCAAAAGTCATCTCAGCTTTTATTCCGGCCGTGCTCATCAGTATATGGTTAAGCCTGTCCGGCCATTTGGTCGTTGCCCGGTCACCTGCAATGCATGTAGGGCTTTCCCGGATTGAAATTACACCTCCACAGGCTAACTATCCTCATTACAGAGGAACAAGTACCGGAACAGATGATCCGCTGTATGTCAAAGCCATTGTTTTCAATAGTGGTGAGACGCAATCGGCATTAGTGATCTGTGATCTGCTATGGATATCCCGAAACCTGTCGTCTGCCGTCAGGATGAAGGCTGCAGCATTAACCGGTATTCCATTTACAAATATTATTATTTCCGCGACACATTCACATACCACACCGGCCTATGATGAAAACATCAGGGCCCTGAATGAGGAAAACCGTAAACCGCAGGATTATAACGGTAATCCGGATGATTACCAGGCCTGGCTGGCAGACCGGATCGTTCAATCCATAGATGAAGCTCATCAAACAGCCGTACCGGTTACGATAAAATCAGGTGCGGCAACAGTGGAAAAAATCGCCTTTAACCGGCGTTTCCTATTGAATAACGGCAAAGCGGTAATGAATCCGGGGGTGGGGAATGCTGCCGCGATCCAGTCGGCCGGTCCTACCGACCCGGAACTTGGTATGGTATTGTTTGAAAGGAAGTCCGACAAGAAGATGATCGGTTCTCTGAGCAATTTTGCCGTCCATTCGGATACCTACGGCGGTACACAGTTCAGTGCGGACTATCCCGGTGTCATTGCAAGAGCACTTCAGAAAGAATACGGTGAACATTTTATCTCTGTTTTCGCATTGGGAGCCTGCGGAAACCTTAATCATGTTGATGTTAAAAATCCTGACAACAAATTAACCACCGCCAGAATCGGAGAAACACTCGCTGAAAAATTCATCTCAGGCGTTCCTTCCCTTTCACCGGCAGCAGGACCCTTCCGGAGTGGCCACCGTTTTGTGTATTTACCCTTACAGCACTATACGGCTGAAGAACTCGGCTTCGCTGACAACAAAATTCAGTCTTTATACCCTGACACTCCGTTTCTGACCAAAAGAAGGCGACTGAAAATCAAATCGCTGGAAAGTATGCGACAGACAGAGGCTGTTCCCCCATCTATCGGAACCGAACCCTGGCATATTCCACTTGAAGTACAGGTATTCGGCCTGGGAAAAGATCTGGCCATTGTAGGCCTGCCTGGTGAACTCTTTGTCGAGCTGGGACTCGAAGTCAAAAAAAGATCCCCGTTTAAGAACACTGTTTTCATCGAACTGACACATAGCCATATTGCCTATGTGCCTACCAAAGAGGCTTTCAGACAGGGAAGCTATGAGACAATCAACTCCAGATTGCAGCCAGGAGGCGGAGAAGCACTGGCAGAAGCAGCACTGAATATGTTAAATCAATTATACACTGAGATAAATAAATAGCAACAGGTAAAAACCTGCCCGGTTAAATTCAATTCATAAAAAATGAAAAATTATTTTTTCCATATTGCACTGACGGTCTTTCTGATTTCTCTTATTTCGGTAAACAGACCCCATCCTTCCAAAATCATTTCAGACCGGGTAACAGCCGATTCCACACGGCTCAAAGCCGCATTACAGAGTTTCCGGCTGGAAGAAGGTCTTTCCATTGAGCTCATTGCCGCCGAACCGCTGGTCATTGATCCGGTCGCCTTTGCTTTTGATGAAAAAAATCAGCTGTTTGTAGCTGAAGACCGTGGTTATCCTGATCCGATTGACGGTTCAATGGCACCCACTATCGGACGCATTGCCTTATTAAAAGATACGGATCAGGATGGCAAATTCGATACACGTACTGAATTTGTTACAGGGCTGAGCTACCCTAATGGCATTCTGCCATGGAAAGGAGGCATATTTGTCACCTGTGCCCCGCATATTTATTATTTCAAAGATACCAATAATGATGGCATAGCCGATATCAAAGAGATTGTACTGACCGGTTTCAACTCCGACAAAACCGCTCAGATCCGTGTCAGTCACCCGACACTCGGACTGGATGGCTGGATTTATGTTACCAGCGGTCTGAACAGTGGAAAAATAACTTCTCCCAAATATCCGGAGCGGGCACCGGTTTCCTTTACCACGGCCGACGGCCGGTTTAATCCGGAAACATTTGAATTCCAGCCCACCGGCGGACGAAGCCAGTTTGGGCTTGCTTTTGATTCATTTGGCAGAAGGTTCGGCACTTCTAACCGTCATCCGGTGATGCAAATGATGATTGAACCCTGGCAGTTACAAAGAAACACAGCCCTTCAGTTTACCGAAACCTATCAGAATGTATCCGCAGTGGAGGCCAACGCGAAGGTATTCCCGGTCAGCGGGGCTGTCACAACCGCCGAATTTATCCCCAGCTTAATGGGTAAGGGCCATACCGGAACCTTTACCTCTGCCTGCGGACTGCTGATTTATAACGGAGATGGCCTGACAAATGGCCATAAAGGAAACGCATTCATCTGCGAACCGGCACAAAATCTTGTCCAGCGCCAGATCATGCAACCCAAAGGGGTTGGATTCACCTCCACACTGCCTTATGAGAATAAAGAATTTCTGGCATCAACTGACGAATGGTTCCGCCCGGTATTTCTGCAACACGGACCGGACGGCGCGCTTTACCTTGCCGATATGTACCGGAAAGTTATTGATCATCCGGCTTATGTACCTGAGGAATCAAGGCATCTGCTGGATTTTGAAAGCGGGAAAGCTGACGGACGTATCTACCGCATTTCCGAAACCAACCCCAGCCGGTCTTCTACCTCCCCGCTTACCTTCCATACGAATGACGATTTAGCCGCCGCCCTGCAGTCAGGCAATGAATGGAACCGGCAAACTGCTTTCCGGAAAATACTGGAGTCAAAAGATCAGAAGATGGTTTCCCTGCTGACCAGCCTGCTCCGTGAGGCTCCGTTAGCCGAAACCCGTACAGACGCACTCTGGTTATTGCATCATCTGAATGCACTGGATCACTCTATCCTTCAAAACGCCTTAACAGATAACAGCCCTGAAATAAGGGAACAGGTCGTCAGAATCTGTGGATTGCTTCCGGAAAATCACACTTCTACAACCGCTCTTTTAATCAAAGCTGCTGAAGACAAAAGTGTCAAGGTACAATATTACGCGGCACTCGCTCTGGGCAACCATCCTGACCAACCCTCTGTGAATGCACTGGCAAAGATTGCGGGACAAAACGGAGACGACACCTGGATACGAAACGCGGTCATGAGTGGTATAGGCAATAAGCTTCCTGAATTTCTGAAAGCTTTTCAGGGACAGAAAACCAATAAGGCGATGGCCAATGCTATGGTCATGCAGGATTTAGGCCAGCTTTTCGGAAACGCCGCACCTGTGGAAGACTGCCGTCAGCTGATGGTGAATACGCTGAGTAACAAAGGGAATTACAACTGGCGCTCCTCCACCCTTTTGGGCCTTGCCGAAGGGATATCCAAGCGTAGTGAATTCAGGGGGAGCGATCTTTCACCCCTACTGTACCTGGCTGGCGGACAGGAAAAACAATTAAACGACTTTATGAAAGAAGTCAGCAACCGGGCATTATCAACCCGGCTTTCTGTAAATGAAAGAAAAAATGCCGTCGCCCTGCTGGGTTACCATCAGTTTGATCAGGTTAAACAGACACTGGCGGCCCTGATGGACAATCAGCAGGCAGCTGACCTTCAGGTTGAAGCCGTCATGGCACTGAAACGCCTGAATGCTTCCGAAGGGGCCGCTATTCTTACTTCCGGAAAAATATGGCCTGGTTATACGCCAAGGGTAAAAAATGCAGTTATTGCCTCCCTTGTATCCAATAATAACTTTATACAGGTCCTTTTTAACGCGATTGAAAAAGGAACCATTCAGCCTGCTGAAATCAGCTCAACTGACCGCAACCGCCTTCTCAAGCATAAAGAACAGGTTATTGCAGACAAAGCGGCCACCTATTTCAGTGCACTGGAATCGGGCGGACGAATGAAAGTCTATCAGGATTTCAAAGGCCTGTTAAAGAATCCGGCGGTGGCGGCTAACGGAAAAGAGGTATTCACCAGTTACTGCTCTGCCTGTCATTCTTATTCACCCGTAAAAGGAGGAAACGCAGGCCCTGACCTCAGCGGGATCAGAAATCAACCGGCAGAAGCTATTTTGCTGCACATTATTGTTCCCAATTATGAAGTATACCCCGCTTATCAGACCATTAATATTGAAACCAATGACGGCAATACGGTTTCGGGCTGGCTGTTAGCAGAAACCGACAATTCAATCACGCTGAGAACCGCGTTTTCAACGGAAGCCTCCGTTCTGAGGAAAAATATTAAACAGCTTTCGAACCCCGGAATTTCCTTAATGCCCGACGGACTGGAGCAAGCCATGAGTAAGCAGGATCTGCTTGACCTGATCGCATTTCTGAAAGGTGCACAATAAACACAGCTGACATTAATACCCGCAGAGTACTATTTCTTAACAACAATTCAAGCTCCCTGTCAAACTATTAACCGGCAGGGAGTTATCTCTGAAAATACAGAATTATACTAACTGACTGAACAAAATAACCATCCCTTGTTTTCTAAGTATACGGATATTTGTAAATGTCGGCTCCGGTTTTTAATTTGTGAACATTTTTGGTAAATTCGGGCTATGCAGCGAAGGTTCCGTTCCGCAAAACAACCAGAGCACCGGTTTAGTTGTTAAGTAAACAGTCCAATCTCTAACCTGTCTTTTGCCATGGAATTATTGTTAAGTATCTGTCTTGGAATTGGCCTCAGTGCTGCTACTGGCTTCCGGGTTTTCATTCCGGCATTGCTCGCCAATGTAGCAGCCATGAATGGTTTGGTCACTCCGGGTGAAAGTTTTGCATGGATAGCCTCCTGGCCTGCCTTTTGGGTACTTGCAACCGCGTCTGTTTTAGAAATAGGAGCCTATTACATCCCCCTGATTGATAACCTGCTCGATACCATCGCCACGCCCGTCGCCTGGATTGCCGGTACACTCCTGACCACTTCCTTTATTGAAATTGACAATCCGGTATTGCAATGGGGACTGGGGATTATACTGGGAGGAGGCACAGCAGGCCTTATCCAGACCGGTACAACGATGATTCGCCTTGCCTCCACAGGCACTACGGGCGGACTGGCCAACCCGGTCGTTTCCACCGGAGAAAACGTAGCCTCGTTTTCCATAGCCGCCGTTGCTATTTTCCTTCCGGTAATTGCGGTGGTAACGGTAGTACTGCTGCTCTGGTATTTCCGCAAGAAATGGAAACGGGTGAGAGGGTGAGATGCTTCCGTTTTATAATACTTCAAAGGATTTCATGAATAGCTGTCTGATTGAATACCTTTAACTACCCATTGACCCTACCGGTAATTCATTTTTACATTATTTTCCGGAGTCAGGGTACCTCACATCTGTTTAGCTATACATTATAAAAACGATTTTCGGGTCTAGAATATGAGTCCATTCCAATGTTTTCCGGAGTGCGGAATAAGAGATAGTGAACTGTAAAACAGGTGCTGTCTGTAGGTTATGCCTTGATAGACAGCGTCTGTTTTACAGTTTTTCTGCACGGTTACAGATTCAGCTTAGTGAGTTCTTTAACCGCATAATCCACCGCCCGTGCTGTTAAAGCCATGTAGGTAATAGACGGGCCCGGCGTGGTGCCTGATGAGGCTACGGAAGCACCATCTGTGATAAATACATTCTTCACTTCATGCATCTGATTCCAGCCGTTCAAAACCGAAGTTTTTGGATCTCTGCCCATCCTGGCAGTTCCGGTCTCATGGATGCATGCCCCCGGGATTTTTTCCCAATTATGCATTTTAACATCTTTCAGTCCGCCCATTTCCAGAATTTCCGCTGCTGCGACCTGCATATCTTCCAGCATCGCTTTTTCGTTTTCTTTAAACTCACAGTCGACACAGATAACGGGCATACCATATTTATCTTTTTTCTCTTTATGAAGATACATCCTGTTATCATTATACGGAAGATGCTCCCCCCATCCGGTAATACCCATGTGCCAGTCATCAGACGGTTCCAGCATACCATTCTTAAAGTCTTCACCAATTCCAGTGCCCCCTTTCCGACCTCTCCCCGCTCCTCCCTGAAAGGTATATCCCCGCAAGAAATCTTTCATCATGGTTTCCTTATTCAGATTACGAAAACGTGGGACAAAAATACCCGTTGGTCTGTTCCCGAATGTGTACTTATCTTCAAATCCTTCAAAGCGGCCACTCGCTCCTCCACCATAAGGCATATCCATCAGATTCCGTCCTACCTGACCGCTTGAATTTCCTAATCCTTCTGGAAAAGCGTCAGAAACAGAATTCAACAGTATAGCTGCGGTAGCCAGCGAAGATGAATTCATGAAAATTATTTTTGCATAAAATTCATAGGTTTCCAACGTTTCTGCATCAATCACTCTTACACCTGCGGCACGTTTCCTTTCCTTATCGTAAATAATTTCTTTAACGACCGAATGGGGACGTAAAGTCATATTACCCGTTTCGACAGCTGCGGGCAATGTAGCTGCATTGGAAGAAAAATAACCACTATAAGAACAACCTTCATTGCAATTCCCTTTGTACTGGCAAGGTCCTCTTTTTCCTATTTTTTGGGTCAGATTAGCCGTTCTGCCATGGATAATCATGCGGCCGTCTTTAAATTTATTTTTGATTCTGTTAGCTACTTCCTGCTCGACACAATTCATCGGCATAGGTGGTAAAAATTTGCCATCAGGCAAATGCTTCAACCCTTCCAATGACCCGGCAACCCCTACAAACGATTCAACGTATTCATACCAGGGAGCCAAATCCTGATACCGGATAGGCCAGTCTACGCCGTAACCATCTTTTGCATTGGCTTCAAAATCCCACTCACTGCGTCTGTAGCATTGTTTTCCCCAGATTAAACTTCTGCCTCCAACCTGATAGCCCCGTGCCCATTGAAATGGTTTTACCTGTTCGTAAGGATTCTCCAGGTCATTGACATAAAACTGCTTCGTGTATTCATTAAACCCGGCAGCTTCCGTCTGAACGGGATGCTCCATACGGTCGGTCATGGTTAACCTTCCCCGGTTAGGAAATTCCCAACGGGGTTTCAGATCGTTATAATCTTTAATATGTTCAACGTTTCTCCCTCTTTCCAGTACCAATGTTTTAAGGCCCTTTTCACATAGTTCTTTAGCAGCCCATCCCCCGCTTATCCCACTACCGATAACAATAGCATCGTAGGTATTATTACTTGTCTTCATGTCGGAATATTTATTAAAGTTCAGGTTAATCTTATTACCAGGGCCTTACAGAAGTGCATCCTTCATATCTGCCGGGAATCTGAGGGTACTTTAAAAATTTTGTTGCCCCTATTTCAGACGACAGATAACCTGAAACAACTAATTTCTTGATGTCAGGGAAATAGGTTTCTTCTTCCTTATCAAGTTTAGCGGTAAGTTCTGTTTGCTGTTTTACGTCACATTTAAGATATTCCTTCCCGAAAGTTTCCTTACTTTTTTCGTCAATTGCTTTTAATCCGTTCTTTAGTTTTTCCTGATCCTCACTGCTGTAGCATTCCTGCACCAT
>JBEBXQ010000150.1:0-10974 GCA_040391535.1 Telluribacter sp.
TATGATCACTTCCACGATTTTTTCGAGATGGGTAAAGTCATTTATTCAATGGAAGAAGCCAACCAGTTTCTCGGCGCAAAAGGTTCGGTTTATGAATTGTATCTGGCCAGGCCGGTGAAGTAGAAGAAATTATACTGCTTGCTGAGTTCATATTAAAAGTAATTATATTTCGTTAGAGTCCTAAAAAACAACCTTATGAAGAATAATATCCTTATCGTCAGTGTCATTGCGGCAATAGCAGTGATAGCGTCTTCTTTGATTTTTGGTAATGCCTACCGTTATAAATACAAATCAACACAAACCATTACCGTGAATGGAAATGCCAAAAAAGATTTTGAATCAGATCTGATAAAATGGTCGGCTAACTATAACCGTAAAAGTCCTGAACTAAGGCTGGCTTCTGAGCAGCTGGCCCAGGACAGAGAGGTTGTAAGGGCTTTTCTGATCAAGCAGGGCATACCGGCAGCAGCTATTAAATTTGAGTCGGTTAATATCAATAAGGAATATACCTATCATCCCAATGCTCAGGGAGGAGGTGGCTACAATACTTTTTCAGGTTATAATCTTACCCAAACGGTTTCTGTAGAGTCCAATGACCTCGATAAAGTTGATGCAGCCTCGCGCGAGATATCCACCTTAATCTCACAGGGTGTTGAACTGAGTTCCTATCCGCCCAATTATTATTATTCAAAGCTTGAAGATCTGAAACTTGAACTTATTTCGCAGGCTTCCGGCAATGCGCGTCAGAGAGCAGAAAATATAGCACAGGAATCAGGTGCGAAACTTTCCCGTTTGGTAAAGGCTGATTTAGGTGTATTTCAGATAACCGGTCAGAATGATAATGAGGAATATTCTTACGGAGGCGTTTTTAATACCACTTCAAGAAATAAAACAGCCAATATAACGGTTAAGGTAAGTTTTCTGGCCGAATAATAAAGTAATCAAAAAAGCTATTACGTCCATTGTGTAAACCTTGCCCTGTAGGCTGCAGGGGCCATGCCGGCATGTTTCTGAAATACCTGTCTGAAGGATTTCAGATCATTGTAGCCGGAGTTGATCATGACTTCCATTACATCCTGACGGGTTTGTTCCAGCAGCCTTTTGGCTTTTTCAACCTTGGCTTTCTGAAGGTACACAATAGGTGTCAACCCGGTGGCTTTTTTGAACCTCCTGACGAAATTACGCCGGCTGGTGGGAACATCCCGGGTGAGGTCGTCTATTGTAATGCCGTCTCCGCAGTTTTCCCTGATTTTCATTTCCACGTTTTTGATCATTTCATCGTTGTGGAAAGACAGGTTCGAAAAATGGCTGTAACAGATTTGTTGTTCACGATCCAGGTCAATAGCAAATTCTTTGGCAATCCGGATCGCTTTTTCTCCTCCGCAGTATTTGCGGATCAGGTGAATTTTCAGGTGAAAACTATTAGTGGCTCCACCACTGGTATAAACCCCGTCTCCACTGTCAGTCACGATTTCCTCCCTGTGAACCAGCACATCCGGAAAACTCTGCGATAATGATTCGGTAGCGTCAATATGTGTGGTGGCTATTCTTCCGTTCAGCAGTCCGGCTGAAGCTAATAAAAAAGAACCGGTACAGAAACTGGCTACTTCAGCTCCGGTAGTAAACTGCTTCCTGAGCCATTGCTGAAACGCAATATTTTCCTGTAACAGCTGTTGCATGGGGCCGGGTCTGAAGGCCGGAACCAGAATCAGGTCATAACGTATTGAGTCGTCAAGTGTAACATTGGGGTAATTTTCATAAGGATAGGAAAGTGGTATTGTACCATCACTCACAAAATGGATATCAAAAAACGGGTTATTCCCTTCTTCTCTGAAATATCGGTTCAGGGTGTGGAATACATCCAGCGTGGCTGCCAGACTCAGGACACGGTGCTGATGGGTAAGTAAAATGGCTAATTGCATGGCTGTGATTTTTTGCCAAAGTTATAAATTTGTCATAAATATTATAACAAATCGGGTGCAGAAGAGCTGGGCCGGTTAAATAGGTATATTTTATCTCACTAGTGTAAATAAAACCGGATGAGGATGCATTATCAATGAGACAGTCAGCAAATGATAGAAGAGGGGGTGTGGTTATTTCATCTGCTCTTTCAGTTCGGTCAGGAACTCACGTACTCTTTTCAGCCGGTTAATCAGGTTTTGGGTTTCTTCCCGGTGATTCAGCTGGTTTCTTGCTCCTTCAATGGTTCTGCCCTGATTGTCGCGCTGATAAATTATTTTTTTTATGATTTCAATATCTGCTTCTGTATACCGACGCCTTTGCCTTGAATCTCTTTTGGGCTGCAGTTGCGGAAACTTTTTTTCCCAGAAACGAAGTGCAGAAGGTTCACATCCCATCATTTCTGCCACTTCGTTAATATCGTAATATAGCTTTGCCATCAAATCCTTGCGCTTCTGTTCAATAGGGATGATTCTTCAGAAAAGACTATCGTTATCATCGTCAAAATCGTCATTATCATCCATATCCTCGTTTTCTCCAAACTCATCGTCATTCAGGCCACTGAACATAGTACTCATCAGATCCCGGAAATGCATACCTTTTTCTATATCCTGCCTGCCAATAAGGGAGCATTCTGCCATACCATGCAGTACAAATTCCATCAGGAATAGTTTTTCATTTTCGGCAACCCGTTCTGTATACTGATCCACTAACTCATCCAGGCCGTCGATGGTCATCAGGCGGGCCCGGTATTCGGTGTTGGTCAGATCACTGAAAATATCCATCTGATTTCCTGCTTCAAACCAGTTCATGATTTTCAGATAAGGATTTCCGCTTTGCTTTTTGAATTTTCCAGGATCCGGGAAATGTTGTAAAAACAATGCCCGTACAGCGCGGGCGATCAGATTATGTGCTACAAGCACAGGACCTTCAATTTCGCCCTCATATACAAGTTCTACCTTTCCGCAGATGGCCGGAATAACATCGAAAAGATCCGATACCCGTACATGCGTTTCCGTCTCGTTATTATGTAACATTCTGAATTCTGCAGCACTGAGAAGAGTTTCGTAGGCCGTAATGGTCATACGTGCTGAAACCCCGCTTTTACTATCGACATACTCACTGTCTCTGGCTTCGAAAGCAATTTGTTCAATCAGGTTTTTACTCAGCTCGTTGGTATGGATACCCACCTGACCAGGTTTCACCACAGCTTCCTGTTCGGTGATTTTCCTGCTTGTTTCAATATCCATAGGATAATGAGTAACAATCTGGCTTTCGATCCGGTCTTTCAGTGGAGTGACAATGCTGCCCCGGTTGGTATAGTCTTCGGGGTTGGCTGTAAATACAAACTGCACATCCAAAGGAAGGCGTAATTTGAACCCTCTGATCTGAATATCTCCTTCCTGCAAGATATTAAACAAGGCTACCTGAATCCTCGCCTGGAGGTCAGGTAACTCATTGATGACGAAGATTCCTCTGTTGGAGCGCGGGATAAGACCGAAATGAATAACACGTTCATCAGAGTAGGGGAGTTTAAGGGAAGCGGCCTTGATGGGGTCAACATCGCCGATAAGGTCAGCAATGGATACATCAGGCGTGGCGAGCTTTTCAGTATACCTTTCAGAACGGTGCATCCAGAAAACAGGTGTATCGTCACCATATTGAGCAACTATATCTTTGGCCGACCGTGAAAGCGGATTTAACGGATCATCATTCAGTTCGCTGCCTGCAATACAGGGAACGTATTCATCCAGCAGTTCTGTCATCAGCCTTGCTATCCTTGTTTTAGCCTGCCCCCTTAATCCCAGTAAACTGATGTTATGCATGGAAAGGATGGCACGGCCTATTTCAGGCACCACGGTGTTTTCATAGCCCCAGATCCCCTCAAAAACAGGTTTATTCTGTTGAATGGCAGCTATATAGTTTTGCCGTAATTCTTCCTTTACAGACCGCGAGGTATACCCGGAGGCTTTCAGTTCCTTCAGCGTCTTGATTTTCAAAAGCGTCGGGACAGGTACTTGTGTATAATTCATTTAGACTGTTAATTGAGCTGATGAGCTGTCAGGGTAAAAGTACTTAAATTTTCTGAAACAAATGAATCAGGCGTTTTCCTTATTCTGTGAGCTGTCAAAGCACTTGAAAAACTATTGATTTTGTACTGCACAGGTGCCTGAGCTATTCTCAGGATAGTTTCCTGAAGTGAATATATTGAAAAACCACGTCAGCATTGATTTAATAAATTCCGTAAAAACGCATCAGCAGATATTCAAACCATCGCTGCGGAAGTATAATTTTGAGAGCACCTGTAATGCGCTGGAAAAACGGGCCAACCTTATAATGCAGCTTAGGATGCTTACTCTCAATGATTTTTCCGATGGCTTCAGCAATCATCAGTGGGTCATCGGCCGTGCTCACTTCTTTTTTGATCTGTTTCTGAATTCTGTCAAATTCCTCTTTATAAATAGAGGTGTCGCCAAGCGGAACTACAAGCCGGTTCTGATTAATACTGGTGGCAATATCTCCGGGTAAAACACTGCAGACTACAATACCCTGATTTTTGACTTCAATACTCAATGCCTCTGTAATAATTTCAACAGCTGCTTTGCTGGCACTGTAAATACCGCGGTAAGGCAGCCCCATAGCAGCAGCAATAGAGCTGATGTTAATAATCATACCTGAATGCTGTAACCGCAGATAGGGCATGACCACACGGGCTACTGAGATGACACCTACTACGTTGGTTTTGAATATTTTCTCTACAAAATGGTTGGTGGTTTCCTCCAGGGGGCCTACAAGGCCTATTCCTGCATTATTAATCACTACGTCAATTCTGCCTTTTTTATTCCAGATATAGTCAATTGCATTTTTAATAGACTCTTCATTGGTGACGTCCATATGGATCCATTCAAAGGCACTGTTTTTTACAGGTGTGCGACTTGCGCCAAAAACGCAAAACCCTTTAGACGACAGGTAATTAGCAGTTCTATACCCAATCCCGGAGGAGGCGCCGGTGATGATGACTACTTTTTGGTCGTGCTGCATAATATTAAATAAACGGGAAATTTTCTGATCTGAATGCTGATGCCCAGACCTGTAATAACAAGGTTTGAACAAAATTTATTCCATGCACAGTAAAAAACAGTAATTTAATTTCTTTGCTATAGGTTCGGTTTTGTATATTGAACCTTTCATCCTTCTTCATCCTTCTATTTAAACTATGAATTTTTCTAAATTGTTTAGCTGTATACCAGCGACTACTGTCGTGTGCTCACTGGTTTTTATATCCTCCGGAACAAACCATCTTTCTGAAAGCTTTCAGGGAAACCGTATTGACAGCCTCTATGATCAGTTGACGGAAGAGCAGAAACGCTCACCTAAATATGCACTGGCGGGTTTGTCTCCTGCAGACGGACTGGAAGCTCAGCTATTCGCTTCAGAACCTTTACTGATTAACCCGACCAATATTACTGTTGACCATCGGGGAAGGGTGTGGATTTGTGAAGCTTATAATTACCGGCCGGAGATTACCGGTAATCAGGCCCGTGCCAAAGGTGACAGGATCGTGATTCTGGAAGATACCAACCAGGATGGGAAAGCTGATAAATCAACGGTGTTCTACCAGGGACCGGAATTGAATGCTCCTATCGGTATCTGGGTGCTGGGTAAGCAGGTGATTGTATCGCAAAGTCCTTATGTGTGGCTTTTTACGGATGACAACGGAGATAGCAAAGCCGATCGCAAAGAGATTATTTTCCAGGGGATAGAAGGTACACAGCATGACCACGGTGTACATGCTTTTGTGATGGGGCCCGACGGGAAATATTACTTCAACTTCGGTAATGAAGGGAAAAAGATGCTTGACGCCAAAGGCAATCCGATTGTCGGAAAGGATGGTAAACCTGTTGACTTTACACAATATAAACAAGGGCTGGTGTTTCGATGTAATCCGGATTTTACGGAGTTTGAAGTCGTGGGACAAAACTTCAGGAATAATTTTGAAGTAGCCGTGGATAGCTACGGTACACTCTGGCAATCAGACAATGATGATGACGGTAATCGCGCTGTGCGGATTAATTATGTGATGGAATACGGTAATTATGGATTCACCAGTGAACTGACCGGCGCCGGATGGCGGGCATACCGGACCAACATGGAAGATTCCATCCCTTTGCGTCACTGGCATCTGAATGATCCGGGCGTTGTTCCGAATCTGCTTCAGACCGGAGCAGGTTCTCCTACGGGGATGGTGATTTACGAAGGTACTCTGCTACCGGAAATTTATCATAATCAGATGATCCACTGTGATGCAGGGCCTAATGTTGTACGGAGCTATGCCGTGAAGAATGACGGTGCAGGATATTCTGCTGCTGTTGTTCCGGTTTTGAAAGGTACGAGAGATCAATGGTTTCGTCCGTCAGATGTGACGGTGGCACCGGATGGCTCGCTTTTTGTCTCGGACTGGTATGATCCGGGCGTAGGCGGCCATCAGATGGGAGATATGAGCCGCGGACGGATTTACAGAATTACACCTGCCGGTTATAAAGGATATAAAACACCGGCCATTGATCTGAAAACGGTTAATGGTGCCGTGCAGGCTTTGCAGAATCCGAACCCTGAAGCACGTGCGCTTGCAGCACAAAGTCTGAAAGGAATGGGAGCGGCGGCCATGAATGCTTTACTTGAAAAATGGAACAATCCGGCATCCGATTCCCGATTCCGGGCCAGGATTCTCTGGATATTGGGAAAAAACTTTGACTCGCAAGGGAATCTCCTTGCTCAGGCAGTGAAAGACCAGGATCCGGATGTCAGGATCACAGCACTCCGGCTGGCTCGTCAGGTCAAAGCATCAGCTTTACCGGCTATGATGATGAATCTGTCACTGGATCCTGATCCTCAGGTAAGGAGAGAAGTGGCGATTGCTATCCGTGACAGTAATGTACCGGATAAAGCAAAGATATGGGTAAATCTTGCCCGGCAGCATAATGGTAAGGACCGCTGGTATCTGGAAGCATTGGGAATAGGAGCAGAAGGACATTGGGATGAATTTTTCAAAGCTTGGCTTGATGTGACTCCTTATCCGTTGTCTACACCGGGAAATGTGGATGTGGTCTGGAGAGCAAGGACGGCATTATCAGTTCCTTTACTGGCCTCGCTGGCAGGAGATCAAAGCGTTGATCTGCAATCCAGATTGCGGTATTTCCGGGCATTTGACTTTAATCCGGGCGGGAAGGAAAAGTCGGAAGCGCTTATGAAAATCCTGGATAACGCAAAAGCCGATACGGAAATGAACCGGCTGGTTTTAAGGCACCTTGATCCGGATTTTGTAAAATCCAGCCCGGTTGCAATGGCTGCCCTCAAAAAGCAACTGGATGAAGTAAAAGGAACGATGGGATATGTAGAACTGGTCAGGGATTTTCAGCTGCATTCAGAAAATCCGCAGCTGCTTGATCTTATACTGCAGCAATCAGGATCAGATATAGGAAGGGCGGCAGCATCTCTGTTGTATCGTCAGGGTGGAGCATCCATGATAAGCGGGATTGCCACAGGCAGCGATGAGCAGAAAATCCTTAAAGTAGTGCCTGCCATCCGTTCGGTTGGAAACAATGCATCCGTTGAATTGCTGAATACTCTTGTCCTGGATGAATCCCGTTCTTTTGACGTAAGAAAAGCGGCACTTCTTGCACAGGCTGGCACTTCCACCGGAGAAGATATGATACTGAAGAATCTGAAAGAAGGGCGGGTTACCGGTGATTTGAAAAAAGCAAGTGTGGAAGGGGTTAGCCGCTCCTGGCGTAAAGCGGTCAGAAAAGAAGCGGAACAGTACCTGGAAAACGGGATTGTAACCCCTTCAGGAAGTAAGCATCCGGCAGTCACTGACCTGATCAGCCGGAAGGGAAATGCGGTAGCAGGCGAGAAGGTTTTTTCTCTCTATTGTGCTACCTGTCACCAGGTTGGGGATAAAGGGATGGACTTCGGTCCGAAACTGACTGAAATAGGGGATAAGCTTCCGAAACAGGGACAGTACCTTGCCATTTTATCTCCGAGTTCGGGTATCAGTTTCGGGTACGAAGGATATGAAGTGGCGCTGAAAGATGGCTCGACGGTTGCAGGTATCATTGCCAGTAAAACGGAATCGTCCCTATTATTGAAATTCCCCGGAGGGAGTACACAGGAATATAAGATGGCGGATGTGAAATCTATTGTACCTATGGAAGAGTCTATGATGACAGCCGGATTGGCTGAAGCAATGACTACAGATGAGCTGGTTAGCCTTGTTGAGTATCTTCTGAGTTTAAAAAAGTAGGAAGGATCTTGTAAAAATATTTTTATGCGTAACTTCGTGGGTTTAGGAGTGATAATTTTGAACTGAGAAGTTGATAAGCATAGAAATGCATTTTTTGAATACCCTTTTACTATTTGGAATCAGTTTATTTTTAGTGGAGCAGCGGCCTGAATCTGGCAGAAATTCTACAATATATAAACCAATAATTTCGCAGGAACCTGATATCAGGTCGGCTGAGAATGCCGTAAGCAATCTGGATATTGATGATGGTCTGGAGGCGACTTTATTCGCATCGGAGCCCCAGATTTCTAATCCGTTAAGTATGGATATAGATGACCGCGGGAGGGTGTGGATCATTGAATCCAGAATTTACCGTGGTATGGTCAATGGCCATGCCGGAAGAAATACGAAGGATCGTATCCTGATTCTGGAAGATACAGACGGTGATGGAAAAGCGGATATCACCAAAGTGTTTTATGAAGGCTCCGAGCTCAATGCTCCGCTGGGTATCTGGGTGATGGGCAATAAGGCCATCGTGTCCCAGAGCCCTTATGTATGGATGCTGACGGATACTGACGGTGATGATGTAGCCGATAAGAAGGAAGTAATTTTCAAAGGAATCGGAGGCGTGCAGGACGATCAGGGTGTTCATTCCTTTGTGTTTGGTCCTGATGGTAATTTTTATTTCAGCTACGGTAATAAAGGCCGTCAGCTGTTAGACGGAAGAGACCGTCCGTTACTTGATAAATACGACATTCCCATTAACTTCAGAAAATATAAACACGCGGTTGTTTTTCGCTGTGACCAGAATTTCCGTAAAGTAGAGATTCTCGGAGAAAATTTCTATACAGTGCCGGAAGTGGCCGTTGATAGCTACGGGTCAGTCTGGACCTCGGACAGGGAAGAGGATGCTGTCGGGGCCGTACGGCTGAATTATGTAATGGAAAACGGGAACTTTGGCTATGCTGATCAGGCCACAGACAGAAGCTGGCGTATCGACCGTACTAACCTGGAACCGGAAGTAGCCAAAAGGCACTGGCACCAGAACGACCCCGGAATAATTCCAAACGTAACGGAAACAGGCACGGGTTTTCCGATGGGGATTACGGTTTATGAAGGTAAGTTGCTGCCCCGGAAATACTGGGACCAGATTCTGGTAAGTGATGCCGGCGCCCAGGGGGTGAGAGGATTTATATTGAAAAACGACGGCGCAGGTTATAAAGCGGATCACGCAATGATTGTGGACGGGAAAAGAGATAACTGGTTCCGTCCGTCGGATGTATGTGTGGCTCCGGACGGTTCTGTGATGGTAGCCGATTGGTATGATCCGGTGATTGGTCATCACAAAATGAAAGACCGTGAAAAAGGACGGATTTTCAGGCTGGCCCCTCCCGGAACTCCGTATACCATTCCGGTTTATGATTATAACGATCCGGCGAGTATGGTGCAGGCGTTGCAGAATCCGAATCTTTCGGTGCGCTATAAAGCCTGGAACGCGATTGTAAAAACCGGCAAACCTGCCGAACCTTATCTTGAAGAATTATTCACCAATTACCTGGCAGATCCTAAGCTGAAAGCCCGGGCGTTGTGGGTGCTGAATAAAATTGAAGGTGTGAGTCCCCGTTGTTTTGATAATGCTTTCAGGGCAATGAATTCAAATCTTAAAATAACGGTTTTACGGGTCGTGAGACAAAGAAACAGTGATCCTATTGAGCACATCAAGCGACTGGAAAGTGATAGTGATCCACAGGTTAGACGGGAATGCCTGCTTTCACTGTACCGTAACCATACGTATGAAGCTAAGGACGCCTGGGTAAGGCTGGCGAAGCGTTATGACGGCATGGACCGCTGGTATCTGGAAGCATTGGGGATTGGCGCGTTCAATCAGTGGGAAAAGCTTTTTCCGGCATGGCTGGAAAAAGCGGGCGCAGAGCCCGGAGACACCCAGGCCGGGCGTGATATCGTCTGGCGTGCACGCACCAACAGAGCGATTCCTTTCCTGACAGCTATGGCTACAGACCAGCTGGAAGATGTTAAGTCGCGGCAGCGTTATTTCAGGGCTTTTGATTTATTGCCGGAAGGATATGCCAAAACCAGAGCGCTGATTGAAATTGCGCGCCAGACCGCCGGACAGGATGTGGAAACGCAAAAGCTGGCATTGAAGCATCTTCCGTCGGATTATGTCCGGAAGTCATTTATGGGTGGTAGTGAATTGCAGAAAGTATTGGATGAAACCTACGGAACCTCTGATTACATTGACCTGATTGAGCTGTACGTGCCCAATACCGAGAATGAAAGATTACTGAAACTCGCAGAAACCAAAGCGCTTGATCCGGTGGGTAAAGATGCCGGAAGACTGTTGCTGAGAATAGCCGGGGATAATTATTTCTGGGAAAGGATGAAAGAAAGGGATGAAGACGGACAGTCGGCCCTGATGGCATCTATCCGTGGAGTGGGCAACCGGCAGTCGTGTAATTTACTGGCATTTATAGCCATGGACAACAGTCAGCCGATGAAGATCAGGACGGATGCGGCCCGTTTCCTCTGTGGAAGCTGGGAAGGGGAAGATCTGGCACTCCGACTGATTAAAGATAAAAAGTTTACAGGTGAGGTTAAGGATGCAGCAGAAACCGAATTAAAAAATGCATTCCGTGACGTGATCAGAAAAAGTAACCTGCTGAGCAAGGAAGACATTGAGGAAGAAGACGAGCCTTGACCCTGAGTAAAGTGGG
>JBEBXQ010000151.1:0-10959 GCA_040391535.1 Telluribacter sp.
TATTATCCGGAATAAATAAATCCTAAATTTAGAAGTTAATTACCTGAATCAGGATTACCCATGATTGAACAATTTCTGGCTTATATCACATTTGAGAAAAGGATGAGCCGCCATACTGTTAAGGCTTATGAAACAGATCTTCTTCAGTTAAGGGATTTTCTGGTAATGGAATATGACCATCTGCCAGTTGAACAGGCCAACCTGCCTTTATTGCGTTCCTGGGTTGTTTCGCTCGTTGAATCAGGTATAAACCCTGCCAGCGTAAACAGGAAAATTGCCACATTGCATTCTTTTTATAAATACCTCTATGCGCACGGTTTGATTGAAAAGGATTTTTCCCGTCATCTTAATGCTTTAAAAACAGGCAGTAAGCTTCCGTCTTTTGTAGATGAAAAAGCCATGACACTGTTGTTTGACCAGGTCGTCTTTACAGATGATGATGAAGGTAAAAGGGACCGGCTTATCCTGGAGCTCCTTTACGGAACCGGTATGCGTCTTGCTGAACTAATCGGTCTGAAAAGAAACGATGTGGATCTGACAAAACAGACGATCCGGGTCATGGGCAAACGTTCCCGGGAAAGGATTATTCCTGTCAACATTACCTTAATATCATTACTGGCAACGCATTTAAATGAGTCCGCGGATGTTCCGGCTTCCGGTTTTTTATTTTATACATTCAAAGGCGAACCTTTGTATCCCATGCTTGTGCAGCGTGTAGTAAAAAGATACCTGGCAGGCGTTACAACCATTGCTCAGAAAAGTCCGCACGTGCTGAGGCATTCCTATGCGACTCATTTGCTTGACAGAGGAGCTGATCTAAATGCCGTAAAGGAATTATTGGGCCATTCCAGTCTGGCAGCGACTCAGATTTACACTCATACTTCCATTGAAAAACTGAAGGAAACATTCAGGCAGGCACATCCCAAAGCCTGATTTCATGGTAAAGTATTATAAAATAGGAATAATGTAAAAAATTATCATGTTTTTTGTCCCAATTGCCAAAAGATTATCTGTTTATTGTGAATTCGGCAATAAAACATTGGTCTTAGTTTAAATTTAAAAACTATATTTGCCGGTATTACGCCTAATAATCTATTCCCAAATCGTCATGAAAAATATTTTTCAAGATGCTGTAGTTACCAAATACAATATTTTTAATAGCCTGTTTTTAAGCCTGCCTTATGCGGGTATTGCTCAGACAGGTTCGTTATTACCACTTCTGACACAACAGTGCCAGGACGGGTATGATAAAGGATTGTCTCCAAGGCAGATTATTGAAAATTTTTTTGAAGACCAGCTGGAAAATGCTACCGAACAAGAGAAGGTAGATCTGTTATTTGCATTTATCCAATATATCGAAAGACAGGTAGTGCTGTTTGATTCAGTGGAGGATGCCGCCTTTAAGGAAACCCATAATTTGAACGGAAAAGGGTCAATAGGGTATCTGGTGAACCGTCTTGACTCCCCTGTCATGAGGGATAAGCTACTGAAAAAACTTGAGGATTTCCATATCAGGATTGTCCTTACGGCCCATCCGACTCAGTTTTATGCCGGAAAAGTACTGGGTATCATTAATGATCTGGAAAGAGCAATACAGAAAAATGATTTCGGTGGTGTAAATCAGCTTTTGCTTCAACTGGGTAAAACGGGATTTATCAACTCTACACAACCTACACCGTTTGATGAGGCCATCAGTCTTTGCTGGTTCCTGGAAAATGTATATTACCGTGCTATCCCGGAAATTTTAGTAAAACTGGCCCATCACCTTGATGTTTCTATTCTGGAATGGCCGTTTGATAATGTTTTCAGGCTTGGTTTCTGGCCGGGCGGCGATCGGGACGGAAATCCTTTTGTAACGGAAGAAATTACTTATAAGGTAGCCGAGAGATTAAGAGAAACGTTGTTGCGTGCCTATTACCGTGACATCAGAGAACTGAAAAGAAGGCTGACTTTTAAGGGTGTGGAAGATAAAATAAGTGTCCTGGAAAGAAAGATGAATTCTACCATCTTTGGCCCTGAGGAGGAAGGTTATACACATGTGGAGGAAGTACTCGGAGAGCTGTATCAGGCCCGGGAAGTACTTGTCAGTAAGCACGATGGCCTTTTTGTTGAAATTCTGGATGAATTTATCCTGAAACTACGCCTTTTCGGTTTCTTTTTTGCAAGTCTGGATATTCGTCAGGACAGCCGGAAGCACACCAAAGCGTGGGAAGATATTATCTCGCGGCTTGAGAGGAAAATCCCGCTGATTAAGCTGGAGGACTATCAGAGCTGGGACGAGAAACGGAAAATAGATTTATTATTGTCACTGGATATATCCGTCCTTACGGAAGATTATGACGATCCCATTACCCGGGATATTATAGCATCCATAAGAGCGATTAAAGGTATTCAGGAAAGAAACGGGGTGGAAGGTGCACACCGGTATGTGATCAGTAATTCTACCAGTGCGCTGAATATCATTGAAGTAACAGCACTGGCCAAAAACCTGATCGCAGACGAGAACGGCAGGATTGAGCTGGATATTGTACCGCTGTTTGAAACGGTTGATGACCTTGCCGAGGCATCGTCCATTATGAAGACGCTCTATTCCAATGAGTATTACCGGAACCACCTCGCAACCCGGGGTAATAAGCAAACCATTATGGTTGGTTTTTCAGATGGTACAAAGGATGGCGGATATCTTCAGGCTAACTGGTCTATTTATAAAGCCAAGGAAGAGCTGACCAGTATTTCCAGAGAATTTGGTATCAATATAACATTTTTTGATGGCAGAGGAGGACCGCCGGCACGGGGTGGAGGGAACAATCAGAATTTCTATGCTTCCTTAGGGAAAGAAATTGAAGCGAATGAAATCCAGCTGACCATTCAGGGGCAAACGATCAGTTCTAATTATGGAACCGTTACTACTGCAGGTTATAATCTGGAACGCCTGTTTACCGCCGGCCTGGAAAATTATCTGTTCAGGTCAGACCGGGAGGAGGAAGAACTCACGGCAGCCGATAAAGAGTTGCTTACCCAATTGGCCGAAGCAGCGTATGAGTCATATCTGGAACTGAAGAATCACCCTTCATTTGTGCGGTATCTGGAGAAGAAAACACCGCTTCGGTTTTATGGAAAAACCAATATCGGCAGCCGCCCTACCAAGCGCGGAAACGGATCTGATGAATTGAAATTTGAAGACCTCAGAGCTATTCCTTTTGTAGGCTCATGGGCACAGATGAAGCAGAATGTACCCGGTTTCTACGGATTCGGGACAGCGATAAAAAAACTGCAGGAGCAAGGTAAAATGCAGGAGATTCAGGCGCTTTACCAGAAGTCACTTTTTGTGAGAACATTGGTAGAAAATTCAATGCAATCTCTTTCAAAAGCCTATTTTCCTGTGACAAGCTATATAAGAGAGGAGGAGGAATACAGGGAATTCTGGGATAAAATGCTTGCAGAGAATAATCTCACCAGGGAAAAACTCATTGAGATATCAGGGGTTCATGAACTACTGGATCAGAATGTGGTGACCAAAGAGTCGATCAAGGTGAGGGAAAGAATTGTGTTACCGCTGATTACCATTCAGCAGTATGCCCTGCAAATGCTTGCTAAACCGGAAGAACTGAAGGTAGACAGCAGCTATTATGATAAATTAATTATGCGTGCCATGTTTGGTATTATTAATGCCGCGCGTAATTCAGCCTAGAACATTTTCCTTACTTTATATACCTTGAAAATATCACCCGGGGATTTTTAACATTCCCCGGGTGATTAAGTATTGTGCTGCCATGTAGGTGGACATAATCAGTAAATGTCCGTGATCTACCGGAACTACGAATTTATTCCAGGCGATCAGCGTATCAGAAATGGTAAAGAGAACCGCACCGGAAGCTACCATGGCAAAGGAGCTTTTTCCTGCTGAAGACTTCCGCAAAAGCGAAATCCAAAGCATCATTCCGATGCTGAACGCATACAAAATAACAGCAGCTGATAAAACGGTATCGGTTATTTCAGGTAACAACCGGCTTAACAATACCCCTGTAAACAGCAACACAGGTATAAGGGAAAGAACTGCATACCTGATTCCGGTACGCCGGGTAAAATCTTTTTTAAAAGCTGCGAAATAGCACCACTGCATCATCAGAAAAGCACCGAGGCCTTCCATAAAGTAATCCGGGAACATCAGAAAGCAATCGCCCGCGCAGGCAAAAACCATACCGGTTAAAAGCACTTTTTTTCCGGCAACCTGTCGTGCGTCAGGGGTAATCACAGCCCATAGAAACAACGATATCATAATCAACGGCTTTGCTATAAAATACACAACCGGA
The DNA here is from genome assembly GCA_040391535.1 of Telluribacter sp. GTDB lineage: Bacteria > Bacteroidota > Bacteroidia > Cytophagales > Spirosomataceae > JBEBXQ01. The sequence goes on from JBEBXQ010000151.1 coordinate 4,314, forward strand.
AATACATGACCCGGAAACAGAAGGACCGTCAATGCGAGCGCGCTATAAAAAAAGTTAAACAATTTGTCAGCTATCATATTGGAAAAATTAAATTAATTCAGATTGTGGGGTTATTTTCTTAATTTTGCACTTTCAAAAATAATATTTAACAAAAGCTACATGATTACTGTTGAGAACGTATCGCTGAGGTACGGGAAAAGGGTTCTTTTTGATGACGTAAATATAAAGTTTGTTCCAGGCAATTGCTATGGGGTAATCGGTGCCAATGGAGCCGGGAAGTCTACGTTTTTGAAAATTCTTTCCGGAGAAATCGAACCGAATACCGGTTCTATCCAATTAAATCCGGGAGAACGTCTTGCGGTACTGAAGCAGGATCAGTTTGGTTTTGATGAATATACTGTGCTTGATACGGTGATTCTTGGCCATGCGCGGCTCTATCAGATTATGAAGGAAAGAGAAGCACTGTATGCCAAAGAGGAATTTACCGATGAGGACGGAGAAAAGGCGGCTGACCTGGAGGCGGAATTTGCAGACCTGAACGGCTGGGACGCGGAAACGGAAGCTGCGCAATTGCTAAGTGGCCTGGGTCTGGGTGCGGAGTCGCATTATACACTTATGGGCGATCTGAACGGCAATGATAAAGTGCGCGTACTTCTTGCACAGGCGCTGTTCGGCAATCCGGATGTACTTTTGCTTGATGAGCCTACCAATAACCTGGATGTCAATACGGTGATGTGGCTGGAAAACTTCCTGGCCGACTTCCGTAACACGGTGATTGTGGTTTCTCACGACCGTCACTTCCTGGATGAGGTTTGTACGCATGTTGTAGATATTGATTTCAGTAAAGTTCAGTTGTATGCCGGGAATTATTCGTTCTGGTATGAGTCCAGTCAGCTGGCACTGAAGCAACGTCAGGATGCCAATAAAAAGGCGGAAGACAAGAAAAAGGAACTGGAGGATTTTATACGCCGGTTTAGTGCCAACGCCTCTAAATCAAAACAGGCAACATCCCGTCAGAAATTGCTTGAGAAGCTTACTATTGAAGATATCAAACCTTCTTCACGAAAATATCCGTATATCGCCTTCAAGCCAGAACGTGAAGTAGGAGATCAGATTCTTCGTGTGGAAGGATTATCTAAGAAAGCCGAAGACGGTTCTTACCTGTTTAAAGATATTTCTTTTGCAGTCAATAAAGGGGATAAAATCGCTTTCCTGGGTAAAAATACGCTGGCCATCAGTGCTCTGTTTGATATATTAATGAATGAAGACAAAGCAGATGCCGGAACATTTACGTGGGGGGTAACCATCACAAATTCATATTTTCCGAAAGATCCGACAACATTTTTTACCGGAGATCTTAATCTGGTAGACTGGCTGAGACAATTCTCGGAAGAGAAGGATGAAAGTTTTATCCGTGGCTTTTTGGGAAGAATGCTTTTCTCGGGAGAAGAATCGCTTAAAAAATCGAGTGTATTGTCAGGAGGGGAGAAAGTTCGCTGTATGTTGTCAAGAATGATGCTTTCAGGAGCAAATGCACTGGTGATGGATGATCCTACCAATCACCTGGACCTGGAATCGATTACGGCCTTAAATAACGGTCTGATTGATTTCAAAGGCAATGTGCTGTTTTATTCACATGACCATACTTTCATTCAGACCGTTGCCAATCGCGTCATTGAAATCGGACCGAAAGGAATTCTTGATAAGTTCATGACCTACGACGAATTCCTTTCAGGCGGCTATACATTAGATTAATAGCTGAGTCCGTATTGTTTCAGAACTTCCGGTGGAACACCTTCCCACATGTTGGGGGTGTTCCCCATATAGCCAATATCTTTCACACCAATCTCACTGGTATAAAATCCTGTTGCAGTGAGATTACGCATCAGGCTGAAAAACGCTGCTCCCTGTGTAAACTCAGGTTTTACATCAGCAGGGTAGGCAATATCATCCACGATTTTAATCTGCTCAGCATTACTCAGTTTGACAAAATCTTTTTTGAATCTCTTATTCGCTTCAAAATCCAGCCAGCGTAAACCACCTCTTAATGGTGTCTGATGTTGCGGCATATCTTTGGCAATGAATTCAATAAAATCCGGCACACCGGCTTCTGATGCGCTACCTGAGGTACCGTCTTTTGGAATGATGATATCAGAAAGTACTGTAATGGTGGCCAGTTCATGATCAGAGAAAAACTTCTGTTTCATAAGTGCCGCGTCACGGATGGCTTCTTCTTTCAGCCTTCCGGCGGGGATTTCGATATCATCCGGATTTCCCTGTATATCCGGTTGCTTTGGCATCGTTTCAGCCAATACTTCCTGATGAGCAAACCCGGCAATTCCTAATGAACTGATCGTTAGTGCTTTGAGTGAGTCTCTGCGTTTCATACCTGATTATAAATTCTTCTTTTTAACCTGATCAATAATATAGTCTGAAGCTCTCCATGACAAGGCAAGGATCGTCCAGGTTGGGTTTTTATCGGCCTGTGATACAAAAGGTGCTCCGTCAACGGCAAATACGTTTTTCACATCATGCGCCTGGTTGAATTTATTTAATACCGAAGTTTTGGCATCATTCCCCATTCTGGCCGTACCTACTTCGTGGATAATTCTTCCCGGTGCTTCCAGTCCGTAATTGTTTTCCGGTCCTGGTTTTGCTCCGGTCGGTACACCACCTATGGCATGGATTATTTCTTCAAAAGTATCCTGCATGTGTTTAGCCTGCTTAATTTCATAATCAGACCAGTTGTAGTTGAATCTCAACACCGGGATACCATATTTATCTACTACATTCGGATCGATTTCGCAATAATTATCAATCGTAGCTACTGCTTCACCACGACCAGCCATACCGATATTGGCACCATAGAACCTTCTGTAGTCTTCTTTCAGGGAAGCACCGTATCCGCCAGCTTGTCTCGTTACGCCATCTTTGGTAGGATATTTGCTGTTCATTCCTTCAATACCCCATCCGAACCCATAAGAAGGCATGTGCATACCACCGCCATATTCAATGTGATAGCCTCTCGGGAAATCAAGTTTTTTGTTATCCAGCCACCAGGGGGTATAAACGTGCATACCACCTACACCATCCTCATTATAACGCTTACGATCCATTAGATGTGGCAGGAAAGCTCCGCGTGACGCACCTGTTGAATCATGCAGGTACTTTCCTAATACACCGCTGGAGTTACCTAAGCCGTTGGCATAGCGCTTCGATTTGGAGTTGAGCATCAGACGGGCAGTTTCCCCTGCGCTGGCAGCCAGTACCACAATTTTAGCCTTTACGGTATGCTCGGTAAGTTTTTCACGGTCTACATAAGAAACACCTGTAGCCAGTCCTGTAACCGGATCGGTAATTACCTCACGGGCCATGGCATTGTTAATCAGCGTAAGATTTCCGGTTTTCAGAGCGGGAATGACCAGCACTGAGGACGAAGAGAAATCGGCATAAGCCTGGCATGCCCGGGCGCACTGCCGGCAATAAAAGCAAACACCACGCTGATCATTGATAGGTTTGGTAAGAATGGACAGCCGGGAAGGGATAACCGGAACATTAGCCTTTTTACCTGCCTGCGCGATCATCAGCTCATGGAGCCTTGGTTTGGGAGGAGGAAGGAAAATGCCATCCGGTTCGTTCGGGAAATTTTCAACCGTTCCGAATACCCCAACCAGCTTATCTACCTGGTCATAATAGGGTTTTACATCATCGTAGCCGATTGGCCAGTCTTCACCCAGGCCGTCAATGCTTTTCCTTTTAAAATCTTTAGGACCGAAACGCAGTGAGATCCTGCCCCAGTGGTTTGTACGGCCACCCAGCATCCGGGAGCGGAACCAGTCAAACTGAGTTCCATTCTTCCGTGTATAGGGTTCTCCTTCAATTTCCCAGCCACCCCATGCAGCATCAAAATCACCGAAAGGACGATGGTTACTTGCACCTCTTCGCGGCGATTCCCACGGCCATTGCAATTGTGTAATGTACTTAGGGTCAGCAGGGTCATAATAACCTCCGGCTTCAAGCATAACTACTTTAGCACCTGCTTTTGTCAATTGGTAGGCGGCCATACCACCTCCTGCTCCAGAACCCACGATACAAACATCATACTCCGTGGATTGTTCCTTTAATTGAAAACTCATATGGTTTAAATAGGGATAAATAATGCAGTTTAGTTAACAGTCGTTTTTGATTGTTTTATTAAGTTAACCTCTAAAATTATGATATTTTTGATTAATAACAGCCTAAATTTTAAAAACTTCTTTAAAACCAGTGTTTTTACTTTCTCCTTATATATACCCTTTAACGATGCTCATGGGTGTCTCGGGGGGGGTGAATATTTAGCTGTTTTTGTCTCAATAAATAAACGCTGGTCTAATATATTTTCAAATAGTCTGATTAAACTTCTATTTTTGCTGCTCAATCAGATCACTTATCAATTTATACAAACATGAAACGTAATTTTTTCTTATCCTTTCTCTTAGCCGGTTTTTTATTTGCGCAAGCGGATGCGCAGCAGCTTAAAACACCGGTACCCAGTCCGCTGTCAACAATCAGACAGGATTTTGCATTATCGTCTGTTGAACTGGAATATTCCCGCCCGAATGCAAACGGAAGAAAGATTTTCGGAGGTTTGGTTCCTTATGATAAAATCTGGAGGACCGGAGCGAATGCGGCTACTGTACTGACTTTCAGTGAAGACGTGAAAATCAACGGAAAAGATCTGAAAGCAGGTAAATACAGCCTTTATTCAATACCAGGTGCCAGTTCCTGGAAAATTCTGTTTAATACGGATCTGACGATTGGCGGTAATGTCGCCAATTATAAAAAGGAAACAGAGGCATTGTCTGTCGATGTAAAACCTGAGGCTTTCGCTCAGTATACAGGTTCCTTTACCATCAACTTTAATGATATCAAAGCTTCCTCAATGGAAATCGAGATTCTTTGGGAAAACACAAGAGTACCCTTGAAGGTAACGGCAGACATTGATGCCAGAATCATGAAATCGATTGATGCTGCTATGGCTAACGACAGCCGTCCTTATTTCCAGGCTGCCAGTTATTATTATGACAATGATAAGGATCTGAGCAAAGCACTGGAATGGGTAAATAAAGCAATCAGTCAGAATGAAAGTGCTTTCTGGATGTATGCATTGAAAGCGAAAATTCAGAGTAAATCCAAGGATTTCAAAGGTGCAGCAGCAACAGCGTCTAAAATAGTGGAGCTGGCCGGTAAAGCACAGAATCAGGACTATGTAAAAATAGGAAATGATCTGCTGAATGAGGTAAAAGGGAAATAAGTACTAATTGTTTTTTATCAGGCCGTCTGTAGGTATTATGCTTACAGACGGTTTTTTTGTTTTCAATTTTAAGTAGCAATAGTATTTAACCTGCTTCTGAAAAGTATCTTAGGTGAACAAAACCTGAAATATTACTTACATGGAATCCATAAATAACTTACCTGAATGGCCTGTTTTCGACGAATCAGATGTAGAAGCCGTGTCTGCTGTTATCAGAAGCGGGAAATGGGGAGATCCTGACTGTAAGGATAAAGTTGAAGAATTTGAAAGCGAATTCGCTGCTTACTGTGGCTCAAAATATGCTATTGCCTGTGTAAACGGTTCTGTCGCAATTCGCCTTGCCCTGATGGCCTGTGGCGTGAAACCGGGCGATGAGGTGATTGTCCCGCCTTATACATTTATCACCACAGCTTCGTCTGTGATTGAAGTAAACGGTGTTCCGGTTTTCGCAGATATAGACCCCCGGACTTATACTATTGACCCATCCTGTATTGAAGCGCTGATTACCTCCCGAACCAAAGCGATTATCCCTGTTCACTTTGCCGGACATGCGGCTGCCATGGATGCGATTATGAAGATCGCGGCGAAATATAACCTGAAAGTCATTGAAGATACTGCGCATGGCCACGGTGCAGAATATAATGGGGAAAAGCTCGGTACAATAGGTGATGCCGGTACATTTAGTTTTCAGTCATCCAAAAACCTGACTGCCGGAGAGGGCGGAGTGATTGTGACCAATGATGAAGAGCTTTACAGGATCATGCATTCACTACGGAATGTAGGACGGCTGCCTGAAGGCCAATGGTATGATCACTTTTATCCTGGGTGCAATTACCGCATAACACAGATGCAGGCCGTATTGCTTTCTTCTCAGTTAAAACGACTTGACGGGCAGACCCGGCAACGTGATGCCAATGGCCGTTATCTGGCCTCACGTCTGACTTCGGTATCTGGTATTACACCACTTTATATTGATGATGCAGTCACGCTGCATTCCTTTCATATTTTTATATTCAAATATGATCCTGCTGCTTTTAACGGATTAAACAAGACAGAATTCGTTAAAAAATTAACGGCGACAGGTATTCCGGCCTTTGCAGGCTATCCGTATCCGCTATATCGGCAACCCTTGTTTCAGAATAGAAATTTCATGTGCTATGCTATTCCAGAAGAGGTGACTTATCAGCACGTGCATTGTGAAGTGACTGAACAGGCCTGTGAAGAATCCGTGTGGATTGCTCAATCAGTTTTTCTGAGTACTGCCGAGGTAATGGACCAGATAGCAGCATGTATTGAAAATATCCGTAATGAACACTGAAACCGGATGAAAATAATCATGTTGAAGAGCAGAAA
>JBEBXQ010000152.1:0-10695 GCA_040391535.1 Telluribacter sp.
GCTGAAATTGATGATCGTATGCTCCGGGAAAACCTGTATCATTTCATCCGGGAAATAACACCCGTTGCACAGGAATCAGGGATCAGGTTATGCATTCATCCCGATGATCCGCCCCGGCGATTACTTGGCTTACCCAGAGTAGTAAGCACAGAATCAGATCTTTTGCAGGTACTGGAAGCGGCCCCGGCCACAGAAAATGGTATCACCTTTTGTTCAGGGTCTTTGGGTGTCAGGCATGATAATGATTTACCGGGGATCATCCGCCGATTGGGTAGCCGCATTCATTTTGCGCATTTACGATCAGTGAAAAGAGAGGGGGATACCCTTAATTTTCATGAAGCGCCTCATCTCGAAGGAGATGCGGATATGTATGAAATCGTAAAAGCCTTACTTGAAGAAGAAAACAGAAGAAACGCAACTGGGGATACCGGTTATGAAATCCCTGTACGGCCTGATCACGGTTTTAAAATGCTTGATGACTTCGGGAAAGACACTTATCCGGGCTATTCAGCTATTGGCCGTCTGAAAGGACTTGCCGAAATCCGTGGACTTGAAACAGCAATCAGCAAAACGAACTATTCAATTATCTCATAAATAAAACGATATCGAAGTGTCATCATCCGACGAAACATCCTTTACCAATCCCTTTTCACTGACTGGCCAGCTCGCGCTGATTACCGGCGGAGGCAGCGGAATTGGCTATTATATCGCCCAGGCTATGATTTCAGCCGGGGCCAGCGTCATCATCACAGGCAGGAGAGAGGAGGTACTGCGTAATGCCGTAGCCACTTTAGGTTCTAAAGCACAGTATATAGTCAATGACATTACCGAGCGCCACCATATTCCGGCTTTGGTAGAAACCATCGAATCCACCATCGGTCCTGTTGACATACTGGTCAATAATGCCGGAATCAATATGAAAAAACCTGTTTTTGAAGTATCAGATGACGAATTTGACCGGATTTTACAGACCAATCTTCAGGCTGTGTTTTCGCTGACCCGCGAATGCGGAAAACGGATGGTTCAGCGCAGAAACGGTTCCATCATCATGATTACCTCCATGGCTGCGTTGTATGGTATCGACAGGGTGGCGGGCTATACGGCATCCAAGGCTGCCATTGCCGGGCTTGTAAGTGCGCTCACAACCGAATTCTCCCCGTACCAGGTGCGTGTCAACGCTATAGCTCCGGGTTTCATTGAAACTCCTATGATGCTGACAGCCATGAATGATGACCCGGAACGTCGCGATAAAGCCATGGATCGCACTCCCATGGGCAAATGGGGCCTTCCTGAAGATATCGGCTGGGCGGCAGTATTTCTTGCGTCCCCTGCTGCAAAATTTATTACCGGTGTTTCTCTTCCTGTTGACGGAGGAAATTCAATTGGATTTTAATTCACATTTTAACTATTTAAAGCATGTCAGCTAAAAAACTAATCTGTTTATCAGTTTTCATTCTGATCATACCTTTTGCTTTGGTATCTCATTCTTCATCGGCACAAAAAGTAAACTGGAATAAAGTACAGATTCTTTTCTATACCAAAAACGGAAAAGGATTTGTACATGACAATATCCCTAATTCCATTACGGCCATTAAAGAATTAAGCCAGGAATACGGTTTCAAAGTGGATGCGACAGAGGATCCTGGTGTGTTTACCGACGAAAACCTGAAAAAATATGATGTTATTGTATTTTCCAATACCAATAACGATGTCTTTGATACCGATGCTCAGAGGGTCGCACTGATGCGTTATATGCAGGCAGGAGGTGGTTTTGTGGGCATTCACTCTGCTTCAGGTACTGAACGTAGCTGGAAGTGGTTCAAACAAATGTTAGGGGCTACGTTTTACTGGCACGACAGCTTTCAGCCCTTTACTGTCAATATTCTTGACCATCGGCACCCTTCGGTTGCTCACCTTCCTGAAAACTGGAGCCGGTCTGCCGGGGATGAATTTTATTATCTGAAAGAAATGGCAGTTAACCTTCATGTGATTGCCGTAAACGACGAAACTACGCTGAAAGGCGAAAACCCCAAACGACTGGATACTTTCGGAAAGGTTTTCCCGTCGGTATGGTGCCATGAATTCGATGGCGGCCGCTCCTGGTACACTTCGCTGGGCCATGGAAAGGAAGACTACTTCGATCCGGTATTCCGCAAGCACCTGATGGGTGGTATTCAGTGGGCAGCAGGAAAACAAAAGCCCCGCGATTACAGTAAATCCTATGCTGTCAGCCCGCAAGATCCTGTTAAAAATAGATAAACTCCGGAAAATTTAACCTGATAAACTTATGGAATACCAGAAGCATAACCGAAGATCTTTTATAAAATCCCTGTCCACAGGAACCGCCGGCATCATTGCGGCGTCTGCTTTTCCGGCGATTGTCCCAGCCAGCGTTTTCGGCAAAAATGCTCCCAGCAACCGGATCAATATCGGACAGATCGGTTTCGGACGTATCGGACGTTCTCATGACTTACCTGAAATTCTGAAGAACGAAGCAGCACATGTAATGGCCGTCGCCGATGTGGATAAAAAACGCCTTCAGATGGGTAAAGAGTGGATTGAAAAACAATATGCCGCCAAAACCGGGAAGGAAAAGTATGTCGACGTAAAAATGTACGACGATTACCATGATTTGCTGGCAAATAAAGAAATAGACGCTGTAGTCATCAGCACACCTGACCACTGGCACGCACAACCTGCTATGGAAGCCGCCGTTGCCGGAAAGCATATTTACATGCAAAAACCAACTTCCCTGACCGTAAAAGAAGGAAGGATGATGAGTGATATGGTAAGAAAAAAAGGTGTGGTATTTCAGTTGGGCAGTCAGCAACGCTCTATGAATCCCTGGCCGCAGTTCAAACGTACGTGTGAACTTGTCAGAAACGGCAGAATAGGACAGCTGAAAAAAGTGTACGTAGGTCTGCCCGGCGACCCTGCCGGCGGAAGCACTGAAAAAATGCCCGTTCCGTCAAATCTGAACTACGATTTCTGGCTGGGTTCAACACCGGAAATATTCTATACACTGGACAGAGTCCATTCCCAGACCAATATTGATGACCGCCCGGGCTGGTTGCGCTGCGAACAGTTCGGAGCGGGGATGATTACTGGATGGGGCTCTCATCATATCGATATTGCACACTGGGGCATGGGAACCGAGCTTACAGGCCCGATCGAACTGGAAGGTACCGCCTCCTTCCCGACATCAGGCTTGTGGAATGTCCACGGTGATTTCAAGGTCACCACCCGCTATGCTAACGGTGTGGAAATGGAAATAGGAGGTACGAATCCGAATGGTGTCAGATTTGAAGGTACAGAGGGATGGATTTTCGTTTCCAGAGGAAATGTAGGGGTTACGGCTTCAGATCCCGGCGCGGCAGTGAATTCAGCCAAGAATGATGCTTTTTATGCCAGCGACAGTAAAATTCTCGGATCGGTTATCGGTGCCAATGAAATTCATTTGTACGAAAGTCCTGAGCAGCATCGCAACTGGCTGGAATCCATACAGCAGAAAAAGGAAACCATCAGCCCTGCTGAAGTGGCCCACCGTTCCTGCACGGCCTGCCTGATCGCGCATACGGCTATGAAGCTGCAAAGGAAATTACGCTGGGATCCCGAAAAAGAAGAATTTATTAATGATGCCGAAGCCAATGCAACGCTTTCCCGTCCGCAGAGAGCACCTTACGGCACCGGTTATGTCAAAGGGTAACTATTTATAATACCCGGGCTATCCGGTGCGGAAACTTCGCCGGATAGCCTTCCCATTTACTCAGGAAACCCATTATCTTTGTTCCGGAACCATAAAATCAATACGTGCTTTTTAATGATATTCCGGGATTAGATCCTGTTAAAGAAATTTTACGGCAGTCTGTTCAACGCAATCATGTAGCACATGCCCTGTTGTTTGACGGGCATGCAGGCAGCGGAGCACTGGCCATGGCGCTGGCTTTTTCTATGTACATTAATTGTGAAAACCGGGGTGAAACAGACGCTTGCGGAGTATGTGCCTCCTGCAATAAAATGAAGAAGCTGATCCATCCTGACGTACATTTTATTTATCCGGTTGCCAAAACAAAAAAACAGGAAGTAGCCACCAGTGATGCATTTCTTCCCTTATGGCGTGAATTTATCGGATACAGCCCCTATGTTTCCTATTCTGAATGGCTTGATTTTATACAGGCTGAAAACAAACAGGGAATAATTTCGGTAGAAGAAGCACGTAATATTCTGCGAAAACTTTCTCTTAAATCATACGAAGGAGCCTACAAGATTCTCATTATCTGGAAACCGGAGCTGATGAATATTTCCTCCGCTAACGCCTTGCTCAAGATTCTGGAAGAACCTCCGGCCCAAACACTCTTTTTGCTGGTAAGCGACCAGATCGACAAGTTAATCATCACAATTCTTTCCCGTAGCCAGCGGATACACATTCCTTCATTTTCAGATGAGGACATGAACAGATATCTTACCGGTCATTATGGCCTGGACCACGACAAAGCGAAGCAGATTGCCTATTTAAGCCAGGGTGATATGTCGGTAGCCAGGTTACTGATGCAGGAAAATGCGGACGGAAGGCCGGCATTTTTTGCAGAGTGGATGCGTAATTGCTACAAAAAGGACATCCAGGTACTGATTAAAACAGCCGATGTGTTCGATAGCCAGAGCAAGGAATCCCAGAAGATGATCATGGAATATACCCTGGGCATGTTCAGAGATATGATGATTTATCAGCAGGAAGCCGCCGATCTGATCAGGGTACCGGATGAAGAGCTTAAATTTCTCCGGAATTTTTCCAGAACGGTTCACCCCGATGCCCTTGAATTGATGATTCAGGAAACGAATGAAGCTTATTACCACATTGAGCGGAATGTACGCGCCAAAATGGTTTTTCTGGATTTATCGCTGGCTATCGCCAATTCATTCCGTAAATAATTTCCGGCTCCCGGCCTTTATCTTTTCTTCCTTTTCCCCGGGAAGAAGTCTGAAAGTTTTTCTGTGTAAAGGTGTTATTCCGAACTCCCTGATAGCATTTCTGTGAAAAATAGTCGGATACCCGGCATTTTGCTCCCAACGATAGCAGGAGTAAGTCTTTGCATACGTTTCCATCAGGTCGTCCCGGTAAGTTTTCGCTAATACCGAAGCAGCAGCAATAGCATAAAACAGAGCATCGCCCTTTACAATACAGGTATGCGGAATTAAGGGATAAGGTGTAAAACGATTCCCGTCAATCAGTAAATGTTCAGGTGTTACGGGAAGTCTATCCACCGCTCTGTGCATTGCCAGAAAACTGGCATTTAATATATTAATCCGGTCGATTTCCTCATTTGAAACTTCCGCTACTGCCCAGGCAACCGCCTTTTCTTTAATTTCCTCACGCAGCTGCTCCCGCTGTGGTTTGCTTAATTGTTTGGAATCGTTCAGCAGGGGATGAGTATAACCTGAAGGAAGAATAACGGCTGCCGCCACTACCGGACCCGCCAGGCAACCTCTGCCGGCTTCATCCAGCCCGGCTTCAATAAGGGTGTGATTATAAAATGATCTTAACATTAATCTTCCAGCATATTTGAAATAAACGTACTCTTTGATATAATAGACAGCAATAAAAAAACAACTGCCCAGTGCAGATAAACCTGATAATAATCTTTCACCTCCCGGTTAAAAATGTTCTTGAACTGCACCTTTTCCATAGCATTAATGGATGAAAACACCGTTTGAAGCGATTCAATGTTATCAGCAACGAAATATTGTCCACCCCCTGCATCGGCTATTGATTTCAGGTCTGATATATTAGCTGTAGACAGTGTGGTGAGGCCTAGCGTATCTTCAATGACCGGCTGCTTAATCTGTCCTACAGCTGTTGTATATACCGTAATACCGTAAGCCTGCGCCACCCGTGCAGTTGTTTCAGGATCCAGATTACCGGAGGTATTGTCGCCGTCGCTGATGAGAATCATGACTTTACTGTTGCCTTCGGAATCACGCATCCTGTTAATCGCTACCGCTATGGCACTTCCGATGGCCGTTCCGGGCGATTTAATCATGTTAGGGTTAATATCCTGCAGATATCCTCTCAGCAAGTCATAGTCATTGGTTAAAGGGCATATAGAGTATGCTTCTCCTGCAAAAACCACCAAACCTATACGGTCATTAATACGGCTTTTTATGAACTCTCCGGCAACTCTCTTAGCCGCTTCAAGCCTGTTAGGCTGCAAATCTCTTTCCAGCATCGAATCGGAGACATCGACGAGCAGCATGATATCTATTCCCTCAGAATAACGGTCTGTCCTTTCGGAAACAATCTGCGGGCGTGCCAGAGCTATCAGGATCAGCGCAATGGCCAATCCCATAAATACCGGCATAAGGTACCGCAGATAAACAACCCAATCCCAGCCCATCTCTTTCTTCTCTGAAGACAATACCAGCAACTGGCGCGCCCTTCTGTTAAGTATACTCCGGATCACAAACAAAAACGGAATAAAAGGAATGGCATACAGAAAATAGGGGTGTACCCAATGAAATAATTTCAATGTATTCCAACCAAACCAGCCAGGTGAAAACCAGTGTTCCATATCAATTTGCTCCTTTACTCATTTTTCTGATATCATCCTCACCTCTGTCTTTTTATGCTGATATACCTCCTCCGCAATATCCCTCAGAACACTAAGCAAAGCATCCATAGTCTGCCCTGTACGGCTGTGCCCGTATATAACCCCGTCTATATCCTTTAATGCCTGCATGAGAGACGCATTGGGTATCGTATCCAGTATTTCTTTGGTCGTGTAAGTGGTAAAAGGCAGGTTCAACAGTTTTTCCAGGTATTTTTTCCACAGCACCATCGCTTTTTCAACCTCTTTAACCTGATTGTGTTCCCTGATATTTTTTCTGATCCGTAGAAAGGACAGCCGGAAATCACGATGACTTATAAAAAGTTTTATCAGTTGCCAGTAGCGGGTGATCGTCGAGCCGAAAAAGGAAAATATAACGATAAAAAGCAACAGCAAAATCCCTGATGCCACAAACACGGCCGGAAAATTTACTTGCCTGTCCAGCTCCATTAAGGTAACTTCAGGTTTGACCGGTAAAGAATCGGAAGGTAACCCTCCGGTTAACAGTTTCATCTGAACCGAGTCGGCCACTGAAAATACCGCCGTACAATCACGTTCAGTTCTTATGAAAACAGGCAGACTGATGATCTGAACCGGATTGACTTCATAAGAAACAAATTTATAAACAGTACTGTCAAGACTTCCCTGTGCGGTGGTTCTGGTCATAAAAAACTCCTGCCCCACCAGCTCATAAGGTGTAAAATTATACGCAGCATCCGGAAAAAAAACTTCTCCCTTCCCGGTATTAAGATAACTCAGTGAGAATTTAAACGGTTTACCTACTTCGATTTTATCCGTCAGGATTTCGCCTGTAGGTTTCCTGTCCATTCCGGATACCTCAGCCATTATCAAACAAAAAAAGATCCAAAGACAATTGCGCATACATACCATGATTTACTTCCCTCTTCTCACAGTAAACAAACGGATCAGCGTCGGGACATAATCTTCATGAGAATCCAAAGATAGGTAATCAGCCTTATTCTGGCGGCAAAGTGTCTCCAGCACCTTTCTTTTCTGCATAAATGCGTGTTGCCGCTGTTCTTTATAATGCGACCCGGAAGTATTGATCCACACGGTTCTGCGTGTTTCCTCATCATACACCGGCACAATACCCAGTGAAGGCAATTCAATCTCACGCTGATCATAAATATGAATAACCACCAGATCATGTTTACGGGCCAGAGCTTTCAGATGATGCTCATACCCGCTATCAATAAAATCAGATATTAAAAAAATGAGGCTTCTTCTCCTGAGGATATTCAGGGTAAGCAGAATAGCCTCTGAGATATTCGTTCCTCCTGAAACCGGTTTCAGCTTATACAATTCAGAAATAAGGCGGTAGCCGTGCTTCATGCCGTCAAGAGGGTTAATATAACGCTCCTTCACATCTGAAAAGCATAATAAACCCACTCTGCTGGCCTCCTGAATAGCTGCCAGCGCCAGTACCCCGCAGATTTCCTTCGTTACATCAATTTTAAGCAACCCTGATTCACCTACTTTCTGTGATGCGCTTACATCCACAATAAAAAAAACAGTCTGCTCTTTTTCTTCTTTGAAGATTTTGGTGTACGTCCCATGCCCTTTGGCCGACGTGTTCCAGTCAATAGCACGGATATCATCCCCATACTGATACTGTCTCAGATCGTCAAAATCCAGTCCGGAGCCTTTAAAAACCGAATGAAAATTGCCGTACCGTTCAGAATTCACAGCCTTTCTTATCCGGATTTCGTATTTATGTATTTTTTTCAGAAACTCCTTAAACATATCAGCCGGTATTAAACTTCACTTTTCCAAATATTTTTGGAGCCACCTTTTCCCGAAAGCTTTCGTCTGCAACAGCAATAACCTCTTGGTTAATGCAAAAGAATCACGAAATTTGCATCCTGTCTGCCACAACGCAGACAAATATAACCGGATTTACCGAAAGGATTATGTGCAATGGTTTCTTAAAGAATGTGAAAATCACAGCAGCATTATTTTTTTTAATTATTTTGCACGGATGTTCTTTCTCGGGATCAGTCATCGGTCCGGAATACGATGAAGATACGATGGCAGAAATCCTGACGGAAATTCATCTGGCAGAGGCACGGGTCTCCAAAATGAAATTCCGTTCGCCTGACTCGTCTGCTCTGGTCTTTAAAAGACTGGAAGAACAGATTTTTATAAAACATGAAATAGACACACTGGAATACCGCAAGAGTTATGAATATTATGCTTCTGATGCCATCCAGTGGAAACTTATTTACCAAAAAGTCAACGAAAATCTAAATTCCAAAGAAAATAAACCTAATGACACATAGCCTGGTAATCATTCCCACCTTTAATGAAATTGAAAACATTGAGTCTATCATCCGTGCCGTTTTTGATTTACCGGTGCCATTTAATGTTTTGATTATCGATGACGGATCGCCGGATGGCACTGCTGCCATGGTAAAAAAAATGCAACAGGAGTTTTCAGAAAGGCTTTTCCTGGAAGAAAGGAGTGGAAAACTCGGATTAGGGACAGCCTATATTCATGGCTTCAAGTGGGCTCTCCACCGGGGATATGAGTACATTTTTGAGATGGATGCAGATTTTTCACACAATCCGAAAGATCTGGTGCGTCTGTATCACAGCTGTGCTACTGACGGAAATGATATGGCTGTCGGTTCACGTTATATTCAAGGTGTGAATGTTGTCAACTGGCCCATTGAACGGGTACTGATGTCTTATTTCGCAGGTTACTACGTTCGTACCATTACCGGAATGCCCATCATGGATTCTACGGCCGGCTTTGTATGCTATACCCGTAAGGTACTCGAAACCATCCAGCTTGACGGTATCCGCTTTGTAGGCTATGCCTTTCAGATTGAAATGAAGTTTAATACCTGGAAATACGGCTTTAAAATTGCTGAAGTACCTATTATTTTCACAGACCGTACCAGGGGGGTTTCAAAAATGTCAGGAAAAATATTCAAGGAAGCTATTTTTGGTGTTATTTCCCTTAAAGTTTCAAGTTTTTTCAGACAGTATCAACGCTGACCTATTCGCCGAACTGATAGAATAATCTTGCAGAAATCCCTGGCCCGGAATCTCTTTTTATAAACAGTGATTCTTTCATTCCCCTGATAGCATAATACCCTTCAAACTGTGTCCCGACGTGGCCCCAGCGCATTTCTATACCGGCTCCCAGGCTTGAGTTTCCCAGCAGTGGCGCTTTCCTTTTCAGCTCAATTTCTTTTCTACCGATCTGATTTACCGGATTGGGGTATTTAAAATCAAAGCTGGTATGTTGCCTGGTTACCAGATTGAACCCCGTTTCTGCCTTGATAAAATAATTGAAATTTTTCCCCAAATCACCTCTGTAACTGACAAAAACCGGTATTTGCTTATATTCTGATTGCTCTGAAATATTGAATATAAAGGTCGAAGGCGGCAACGGTACACCACTGATTTCCCTTATTCCGAGATGGTTGGCTTTTTTAAACTGGCTTTCGCTTCCATACTTCTTTTTCCTGTGATTTCCCCAGGCAAATCCGGTACCTGCCGAAAAGTTCTTACCGATCAGTACTTCCAGAACAGTGGCTGTACCAAGAAAAGTTTTTTCTACTTTTTGCAGAATCCCGATCCGGTAGGGACGGGAACTGATAAAATCAGGTAATGCTTTTTCTTCTGCCACTGTTCTTTCTACCTTATCATTACCCGGTAATTTCAATATATTCTTGTTGTCTCCGGCCTTTGCACCTCCTGCATCAGCAGCCGGATTACCTGCTATCTGTCTTCCGTCCTTATTCTCTGTTCCGGATACCGATCGTTTTTTTGCTGTAGCGTAAGTATTCTGACGCACAGGAATCTGTAAACCTAACCTGTTTCCACTGAGATGTTCCGGCTGCTTAAAATAACTCTTTATACTTTCCAGCGGTTGAGCGGTAAATACAACTTTTTCAGCTTCTTCTCCATCGTGCACAAGCCATGTTTTGTCCTGAAAGTCAGACAAATTACTCAATAAACTACCCTCTTCCGGAACCGGAGACATCCATTTTTCTCTAATCCCGGCTACCTCTTCCGGTATGCCGGTATTAACGGTTAACTCTTTTTCATGAGCAAAAGGAAG
>JBEBXQ010000153.1:0-10517 GCA_040391535.1 Telluribacter sp.
CAGGCAACGAATACCGGACCCGGTTATGTTATATTATTTTTTCTAATCTAAGTTTATAAATTACGAGTGACTGGCACAATACAATGAATCCACACAAAACAGTCATTACCGTTTTCAGTTCCAGCCAGCTTCCTCCTTTCAGAAACAGGATATAAAAACCTTCCAGGCACCATCTTAACGGCGAAACCATCCCTATCGTCTGCATGAATGAAGGCATCATAAAAGAAGGCACCCATATCCCGCCTATGGCCCCGAAAATAATAATGGTTACAGCACCGAAACCATTGGCCTGCTCCTGGGTATGTGCAAACGACCCGATCAGCATTGCATAACTTACCGCTGCCATACCACTCAAAAGAATCATCACCAGCATGGACAGAAAGCCGGCAGGTAATGAGAGCACAGGCAATCCGATTTGCGGCAGCAATGTCATCCCCATCGTAAAGGTCAGCAACACCTGCAGAATGGCTACCAGCAAATAAACAATAAATTTTCCACTCATCACATAGATAAAACTGGTGGGCATGGTTTTCAGGCGGAGAAAACTACCGTTGACTCTTTCTCTTACGATATTGCCGCCTAAGGAAATGACCATAAAAAACATGGCAAAAATAGTCCAGGCGGGCACATTATGTTGTGTAGAATTGGGATTCTTAACGGCATCATCACGGTTGGCCACTACCGGCACAATCCCTACCTGGTTTGTCAGCATCTTATCCTTTAGTGCCCCTGCTCCTTTTTCAGCCTCCAGGTCACCATACAGTTTTTCAATGACCATTCCTATTTCTACCTTCGACAGGTATGACCTGAGAATATTCATCACAGAAAAGCTATAGTTTTCCTGCATCACAGGGTCATAAAAAAATGAAATATCCGGCATGCTGACTGGTTTACTGTTCTCAGACAATTCGCTGATTCCAAGATCTTTCATCATCAGGTCGCTTACCTGCTGTGCATTGGCGTCAATTCCGCCCGTAAAATTTTCAGGAATATAAACTGCAATGAGTTTTCCTTTCGAAAGCAGTTCGCCTTTCAGTTCCTCTTTCTGTAAACTGCTGTCTTCTGTAATTTCAAACAATCCAGAGTCACGCAGCTGTGACACGAACTGGTTTCCCTCCCCACCCTTATCGTGATTTACAATCAGAATCGGAATCTGATTGTCATTTACTATTTTGTAAGCACTATCCTGTATAACGGTTATAATAAAAACCAGCAACAGCGGCATTACAAAGAGAATCAGCAAGCCCGTTTTATCGCTGTACAGCAATAATAATTCCTTTTTAACAGAGGCCAGCAGTCTGTATATCATCCTAATCGCGGTATTCCTCGCCTGTTAATGCAATAAACAATGACTGAAGGTCCGGTTTTTCATGCTGTTTAAGCAATCTGTCCATTTCACCTTCTGCAATCACCACCCCATGATCTACCAGAGCGATGTAATCACAAAATTCCTGTGCTTCTGATAAATGATGAGAGGTATAGACGATAGTGGTTCCGGAACGGTTAATTTCCTTCAGAAACCGGATAATCGAGTTTTTACTCTGTACGTCTACACCTACAGTAGGCTCATCCAGAAACAGGAAGGATGGTCTGTGCAAAATCCCCAGTGCCAGGTTTACACGTCTTTTCATTCCTCCTGAGAAAGTCTGTATACGCTGACCTATCACATTTTCCAGTCCCAGTACAGGCATCAGTTCATCAATTCTTTCGGCAATAGCCGGTTTAGACATGCGGTACATGGCACCGAAATATTCCAGATTCTGGTGTAAAGTCAGTTCCGGATAAAAGGCAAAATCCTGAGGAACAAAGCCGATCAGTGAGCGGGTTTTGTCCGGTTTCACCGGTTCATTATCCTTAAAAAAAACAATCTTCCCTGCTGATGGTGAAAATATACCGCACATGATGGAGATCAGGGTTGTTTTTCCGGCACCGTTAGGACCAAGCAAACCAAAAATATCGCCTTCTTCAATATCCAGACTAACTCCCGTCAGACTATCCTTTGTTGCATTGGGATACCGTTTGGAAACGGCTTCCAGACGAATAGCTACGTTCCTTTCCATCCTTACAACTTTAATTTATCCAATCTCCGGAACGCTGCCTTTTCTATTTCTTTTATTTCAAGAAGCCGGTCTGCAATTTCATTGAAATCTGACTGAGACGATAACCTGCCTTTATAGACTCCGGCCATTTGAATAGCACTGTCACGCCAGCGGTCTCCTGCTCTGGTAAATTCTTCTGAAACTGATATCAGTTCATCCATTTTCAGGTATTCAGCTGCTTCTTCCAGAAATGCTGCATATAAAAACCTGAATCCGCCCCCGCCGGTACCTATTTCTTCCTGCATCCTGACAATCTGCCCCAGATACAACCCAGCCTTTTTAAGGCCGAGCTGGTCGCGCCATTTACGGATTCTGCCGGCAGTATAGCTGATCCCGGACACACCGGCGATGGGGCCGGGGATTCTGATCATATCCCTGACCTCCCTTCTGATCCCGTTTCTGATTCCCTTGATAATCATTTCTTCATTAACCTCCCCGAACCTTACAGGATGATAGGCCTGCCCGCGCGGCGCCAGAGTACCTTTGGCAAAACGGACTTTCATCAGTTCTTCTTCAGTAAGCTCCGTTACTGTTTCCATTATCGGGTCGCTGATGAGGTATTTCCCGCCATTTTTACCAAAAACAATCAGGTTATGCGCATTAAAATGGAAACGGTACTCCCTGGGAAAATAAGGCAGATGGAACACACCAACCTGGCAACCTACCGGAATTCCTCTCCCGATCAGATCATCTACATAATCCTTTGCCTTTGCTTCACTGCTGAATTTTTTCCTCTCAATACTTACACCCAAAGCTTTGCATGTCCGGCTGAAAATCGCACCTGGCATAGTACGAAAAGAAATAGCAGGCCCATTGCTCAGACTTAAAAAAGGGATATGGACATAAAACAAACCGGAGCCCATGCCAAATGCCAGCGGCTCAGTTATAAAATCAAGACCATAATTACGCAACAGGCTCGTCGTCACACCGTTTTCACAATGCGCGGCCTGAATATGATTAAACTCCCTGTTCAATATTTCCGTCAAAATCTATCAGTTCCTGAAGTGATATTTCAAATGCTTTTGCATATTTCAAAAGCGTCTTTTCACTCAAATTTTTAAAAACATCCGGTTTAAGGTGTCTTTTTATGGTAAAGCTCCAAAAACCGGTATAGTCCGCAATTACAGGCATATCCATCAGCCGCAGCGCCATGAAATAATGGATAGGACTTTTCTCGCCTTTCCTCACCGATTCTGCCGCTTCCCTGATCTGTAAGTTCACCCCTTCCCAGGCATTATCCAGTGCTTCTGCCTTTACCGACCACCCTTTACTCAGTGCTGTTTCATACTTCCCCTGCTCATTTTTTACATAGCAAAGCTCACGGGTATATCTCGACAAGGCTCCGGGGTCCTGCGGAAGGTCTTCCTTTTTCATTTTATACAACTGTCAATAAAGCAAACACATAAGAAAAACGGGCACTTTCAGGTACTGCCAGCAATATTTTCTCTCCCTGTTTCAGCTTACCGCTGTTGAAGAGTTCTTCCAGCATCAGATATACAGAAGCAGCCCCAACGTTCCCTACCCGATCCAGGTTGATAAACCATTTTTCCATGGGAATAGGAGTACCGTTGGCTTCCAGCACTTCAAAAATTTTATCCTGAAAAAAGAAACTGGAAATATGGGGCAGAAAATGATCTATTTCACCGGAGGGTACATTTTTACTTTCAAGAACAGATTTCATTTTGTTAAAGCCCAACGGCACAATCTTTTCCTTCAGCATTTTAAAATCCTGTTTGATACTCAGCAGGGAATTTTCCTTAATGCCGTCAGGTGAATAATCCTTGAAGCTTTTAAACTCCCCTTCCTCGCCTTTTTCTCCTGCCATATACATACAGACCTCTTCCTGATTGGCATAAGAGCATCCCTCAATCCAGTCAATCCGTAATGACAAACCAACCGGACTGGCCTGATCCTGAACCAGCACAGCACCTGCGCCGTCTGATAACATCCAGCGAAGAAAATCCTTATCAAATGCGATATAAGGATTCTGTTCAAGTTCAATCAGCTTCTGTACTTCATCTTCAAACTGCTCATGGCGGAGCGAAATGGCGAAGCGTTCAGAAGCAGCTGACACTGCCATTTTCTTTTCACCCAGCCGCACCGACATCCATGCATATTTTAAAGCATGCATTCCTGCACAACATACACCTGAAGGTGATACCACTTCAACAGATTTTGTTTCCGGCAATTTACCGTGTACCATTACGCCATGTGAAGGCATGATCTGGTCGGGGCTGGAAGTTCCTACACTCAGAAGGTCGACAGAAGCCAGTCTTTCAGGGTCATCCTTAAACAGATTTCTGATGGCTGCTGCGGCCATATCGGCATTACTATGGGTGGTTTCTCCTTGTTTGTTGAATGAATAGTAACGGTTTTTGATACCATTATTTCTCAAAACGATTTGTTTGGAGCGTGATGGCTTACCGTTGATATAACCGAGGTATTGCTCCATTTCGTCATTAGAAACGGGTTCATTCGGTAAAAATCGGGCAATATGAGTAATATAAGCTTCTGACATCTTTATTTTAAATCAACACTACAATAATAATCCTTTTTTCTTTTTAAAGTATTACCCGTAAAAGGCCTGATCAATACACTATAGAGGGTAAACAGAATGGGGGCTGCTATAAATAATGCTGTAAGCAGATAGTATTTGAAGGCTGAAACCAGAAACTTTCTCTTTCCCGGTGTGGTGCCCTGCGATTTAATAAGTTTTGCCCAGATACGGAAAAGCCGCTTGGCTCTTTCTTCTATAAAAACGATTTCGGTAGGTAACTGAATAATACCCGGGCCCAGCAATTTTTCCTGTAATCCTTCATAATTATTCAGCCTGTAGGCTTCAGCAGCAATTTCGCCAAGCTGCTCTGCGCTGCTCACGTCTTCTCTGCTTACACCGGGTAAAGGAAAGATCCCCCATTTCCTGTCCTTTTTTCCTCCGATCAGCCAATGAAAAATAGTAACCACACTTACATGGTTATTATTTCTGTCAACCAGCGGTATATTTCCAACCAGTCTTGCACCACTGTCGCGCAGCCTTTTCTTTATACTTTCCTGTGAATTGAGCCACATATTCCGGCACCCGCTGATCGTAATCACGGGCGTATCCTTCAGCAGCTTTTGAAATTCGGGGAGCTGCAGCAAAGAGCTGGCAGGCAGAGACGGAGACAAAAACCAGGGTTGATAGCCTAGTATAATCAAATCGTACTTCTCCTGCTTAAAGTCAATTTTCTTTAAGGGAACAGGCTCTTCACAAACCGTTTCAGGCATAGCATCAAAGAATACATCTGTACTCCATGGAAACGGGAACGGAGTTTCCGGTTCATAACGGACCCGGTCAATCAGTTCTGCCGGGAACGGCTTCAGAAAATTGCTGATAATCTCATCCAGCTGACCCGTCTGAGAAAAACTTATAGTTAATATTTTTAGCATATCAATAGGATACGAGCATTCATAATCCGGAAAACCACCTATCTGCTGCCGGGGGTCAATATTTCATTGTCCTTCAATGCTTCCGACGTCTTTCCATAATTCCGGATTTCGGATTTCAGTGACTTATCAAGTTCATTAAACTGATCTACAATCAGGTTTTTATCTTCTTCTATATTTTTATGGTACTTCAGTATCCTGGGGGCATTTTCCTGAATGATTAACCTCAACAGCCTGTATTCAGCATTATCAGGATTTTCTTCTATAATACTCTCCAACATGACCGCCCCCTCCTTAAAGGTTTTTAATTTCACCCCTGGTGCCACTTTCATCAGCCCAGCCCTTTTCATCGACAGCGCACCTATGTATGCCTTATACAGCTGATTGTCGTTGTCTTTTTTAAGCTGAACTACCAATTGGTCTATGGCTTCGACAGATTCACCCGCTAAAGCCCCATAAAGTTCCTTTCTGTTGAAAGCATCCTGAAAAGACGCCATCAATACCAATAACAAGGTACAGTAAACCCATATGAATTTTCCTGCAAGCATATTTTATTTTTTACGGCAAGCCAGAATCGTATGATAACTATCTCCAATTAACGCAAATTCTTCTGTAATTTCAAGACCGGCTTTTTCAATCAGCACTTTCATCGCGTCAACGGTATACATCTTACTGTTACCATTGGCCATAATTGTAAAATATAGCGAGGTAGCTACCAGACTGTATGCCGCCGCCGGGTATTTCTGATTATCAATAAACGGCTCCATGATGTAGATGATGGTATGCTCATCAGAAGCATTCCGCACATTTTCAAGAATGGCCAGGATCTCATCTTCCGAAAAGCAATCCAGAAACTGGCTCATCCATATTACATCCGCGCCACCGGGAATAGCCTGCGTAGTATCGAGCAGATCGATCTGATGAAAACCGATCCGGTCTGATAATCCTCTTTCTTCTACATTTTTACGTGCAGAAGCCAGCTGACCTGGCAGATCAAGGATTTTCACGTGTACGTCAGGGTTGTACTCACAACAGGCCATAGACCATTTGCCGGTATTTCCGCCGATATCAAACAGGAGTCTGGGTTGGGTACGGAATACGATTTCGAGGGCATTCGGGAAGGCCCCGTCTGAATAGTAATGGTCAAAATTGAGCCAGGATGTTCGGGCCGGCTCAGGAAATGTCGCCAATCCCTCATATAAAGTAGGCCAGTCACCCAGTACTTTCAATCCTTCCGGTTTACCGTTTACAATACTTTCGGTCATATAATCAGCTCCCTGATAGCAGACATCCTTCATAAAATGAAGATTGACATTTGTCATTTCATCTTTAAGCAGAAAGAATCCGGTTTTGGTAATTTTAAATTTACCTCCTCCTATCTCATCAATCACATCAATGATCTGGGCAGCCTCTGTAAGCACCTTTACACCGTATAATGATACGCCGGTCTGTTTGCTGATCTCTTCTACGGTAATCCCCCCTCTGTGCCTGGAAATCATTTCAAGAATTCCGAGTTTTTTCATGGCTACGACTGCCTGAAAATAGAGCGGGCCAAATACAATCTTATGGGCTTCATGTTTTGCCTCCAGGGCGGTAATCTCTTTACTCATTGTCTGATCAATACAGCCGCTTCCGGACTGATTCAGTTTACAGGTTTTGTTTTAATATGAACAGTTGCCATTAAAAAAACTCAGACTTCCCGACAGTTTATCACCGGAAAGCCTGAGTATCTGATCACATTCTTATTTAAATCTGGCACTCCAGGCTTTATAATATTTTGAACCAATTGCCTTTCCAACATTCGCCACACCTCCGGCCCAGTAATTCCTGAATCCAAACCCGGCGGCCTTTGCACTGATTCTTTCGGTGTGAAGAACCTTTTTATTGGATAAATCAATAAAAGTTACCCATACCGAAATCTGTTCTGCAGGTTTATTGAGGCTCTCGACAACATAGGCAACCCCGATCCCTTCATTGGTGGAAAGCTGATAAGCGGCAACCGATTTCGCTACGGTAGCTTCATCAATTTCCCAGGAATCAGTAATAATATTCTTTTCTACGTTAACACCTTTATTCAGATTGGTAAGATCATCGATATTGGTTTCATAACGGTCGCCGCTTAGTTTAAAAGCTTTATCCAAAGCAAATTTCTTCGGTTCAAGTAAGATCAGGCTGTTCCAGCTGGGGATCATCTGCGACTCAATGGCCGAAGGATTCGTAAACACAGCCGGTCCTCCGATATATTTGGCCTGAGTAAAATCCAATCCCAGAAATGTCAGTTTTGTATTACCATTAAACAAGCCCTGCATTGAATTTTGTGAAAATCCCTGCAATGAAATAAATAGAAGTACCAGTAAACAGATATTGCTCTTTTTCATAAAATTGTTGATATGGATGAATTTTAGGGTTTAAAATTCAAAATTAGAAATAATTTGAACTTGATCTTCATTTCACAACATAAACTAATTTTTCGGGCTTCCGTTTCTCCTGCCTGAATACCCTGCCCTGCAATTCGGTCATGGGAATAAAGCTGAGCCTGGGAGTAACCCTTAATCTTGATCTGAACAGTGAGTTTAGTTTTTCTATAAAGTATTCGGTATTGAGTGAAGCCCCAAGCAGGATCGTGATCTCATCATTTCCAAATTCATTGGCCGAAACTTCAACCTGATAAAGTTCAATTTCCTTTACCATATCCAATACGTCAAAAATTGCGGGAGGGAATACGGTTGTTCCTTTAAACTTAATCATCTGTTGCTTCCTGCCCACTACCGGGCCCAGCCGCGGAGCATCGCTGCCGCAGCCGCATACACCATAATGTACATGACAAAGGTCGCCCGTTTTATAACGCAATAAGGGCATCCCTTCCACGCCAAGTGTTGTTACCACTACTTCACCAAGTTCACCATCCTTTACCTGGTTGCCCTCTTCGTCGACCACCTCAAGGATCAGCAGATCAGGATTAAGGTGCCCTCCTTTGCCCTCAGGGCATTCTGTAAAAGCAGCACCCATTTCTGTAGAAGCATAAGTGGAAAACAGCTTCACATTCCATTGATCGGTGATTCTCTGTCCCAGTTCATTGAATGAAAAGTCCGGGTTACGGATGGGTTCACCAATGCATATAACTGACCTGATGCTGGTTTTCTGATAATCAATACCATTTTCAACAGCATAGTCAAGTAATCTGGGAATAAAGGAAGGGATGGCTATCAGCACTGTAGGGGAAAATCTCAAAATAGATTCCCACTGCAGGAAAGGCGCTCCCGGCCCCACCCGTATCATACCTGCTCCGAGTTTTCTTGCCCCGGTCCAATACGCAAGGCCCGCCATAAAACGCCTGTCGATGGTGGTCATCAGCTGAAATATGTCATGTTGTGTACAGCCTGCCCTTTGAAACGAAATGGCCTCATTCACTGCCAGACGGTCCAGGTCCTGCTCTGTCAGATAAAAAGCTACCGGATCTGAGAGGGTCCCTGATGTGGTAACAAAATCAGCAATTTTTGTTTTGGGTACACAAAGAAATTCATCATTACAGCTTGCCAGATCATCCTTTGTTGTAAATGGAATCTGTGTCAGATCCTGAATGGTCCGGATCTGGTCGGCTGTAATCTGATATTGTTCAAAAATTTTCCTGTAAAAGGCCGACGATCCGGCTACATATTTCATCAGCCTGATCAGCCCCTCATGCTCTTTGCTCATTTATTTCAGATCAATACTTCCTGCCGGAATCAATTAAAATCCCGGATATAATTTCAGTCAGGAATTTCAAAAAGTGCTTTTACCTCTTCATAAGTCTGTCCCGATGCTATTCTGATGGCCTGTCCGCCCGGAACGATCACATAACGGAATTCATAAGTAAGATCCGTAACAGGATTAGAATGGCTCGGCCTGATCCAGATCCGCACATTATTTACGGAAAATGTAGCCGAAATAGTTTCAACACCCTCCAGTGAATAAGGGAGCGACTGCACCTGCCCCGGTTCTGTCGGATGCTTTACATATACTTTCAGATCAGCCTGATTAATCATCGCCTGCGTTAGTCTTGGTGCAGTGAAATCGGCATAATAATAAGGAGTACCGTTTTTGGGCTGCCGGGTCCAGCTGGTTGGTTTCAGCCATGCTGAATATAAAACGTTAGCAGTTCCGGGTTCACCTGCAGCCCCTTTTTCACCATCTGCTCCGGCAGGTCCCTGGGTTCCCTGCGGTCCGGCGGGGCCTTCAGGTCCTTCACAGGAAATTGTCCCTAATAATGCCGTTACCAGAAAGGCATTCAATACGAGTACAAATATTTTTTTCATCTTTTCACAATAAAGTTTAACTGGGCAATACATAAAAACGCCCGAATATCCTTATTTGGTAAGACTTTCACAACCTTTATCTGAATTTCCGTCGGATGATAGTATCTTTGACCCACGTCAGAAAACTTAATAAACATATGTCCCAATCCAAACCTACATTATTTCTGCTTGATGCGATGGCCTTAATTTACAGAGCGCATTTTGCTTTTATAAAGGCTCCCCGCTTTTCCTCCAAAGGATTAAATACCAGTGTGGTTTTTGGTTTTACCAATACTATACTGGAAGTATTGCAAAAAGAAAAACCTACACATATAGCCATTGCATTCGATACAAGCGCCCCTACATTCAGACATATAGAATTTGAAGCTTACAAAGCACAGCGTGATGCTCAGCCCGAAGATATTACGCTGGCCATTCCTTATGTTTTCCGCCTGGCAGAAGCGATGAATATACCTATCCTTAAACTGGATGGCTATGAAGCGGATGACATTATCGGAACGATTGCAAAAAAAGCGGCGGACCAGGATTTTAAGGTGTTTATGATGACCCCCGATAAAGATTACGGACAGCTGGTTTCTGACAACATTCTGATTTACAAACCCGCATTTATGGGGAAGGGAGCAGAAAAATTAGGCGTAAATGAAGTACTGGAAAAATGGAACATCAGTCGTATTGACCAGGTGATAGACATGCTGGG
>JBEBXQ010000154.1:0-10320 GCA_040391535.1 Telluribacter sp.
AACTGACGGTAAAGGTTGATTTGCCTGACTGAAAAACCACTTCCGGATTCTGGTTGTAATTGTTCTGAAAGATATTTGATAAGAAAAGCTCCATAATCAGCTCTGTCTTTTCCGTCTTGTTTCTCTTCAAAATACGCTTGCCGATAGCCAATACATCAGTGTCCGCTGATGGTACAACAGCGCGTACAGCCTTGTCTTTTCACCGGGCTATAATGGCTTTCATATCCGTTATAATGTTTGGTCTACCGGCATACTTACACTATTGATCCGCACTCAACAAAGATAGAAGTATAATGCAGGGCCACTCCTGATCATTTCCTGAAATCCGAAACACTGGTGATCAATATAGGTATGTATCTCTTTTTGTACAAAAATAAGTACAATTTCAGCAACAGACAAGTTTTGAAATGCCTGGGTAACGAATGGATTTTCACAGATCTGGAAAGCTCATGCAACTTCAGTATTCAATCATCATATAGTGCTGCTACAGAGTAAACGACCGGTATCATCCTCCCCTAAACCTTAACACTATCTTCATATCTGAACAACATTGACCATGTACTTTTGCCGTTCAAAAATACCGTCGGCTGATCCATGTCAGAACAATCAAATAATTATTTAACCAAAATATATTAGTAATTCAATAAATCTTCCTTTACCTGATACATTAACCATCGAACAGATCAATGCCTTCAGTGATAATGAGTGATGCGGAATTATGGAAAGAGTTAATGCAGAATAATGAAAAAGCATTTTCACTTCTCTTTAAGCGGTATTATCCGGTGCTGATGAATTATGGCAAATCCATCACTACACATCACTATATGGTCGGGGATTGCATACAGGACGTTTTCGCAGATGTATGGAATTACAGGATGAACCTGCAGCAACCCGGGTCGGTGAAAGCGTACCTGCTGGCAGGATTGAGAAAGCGGATTGCCCGGAAACTGGAAAGAGACCGGATTTTCACCAACAGCACCGGTATTGAGCAGATTGAATTCACAGCCTACTTTACGGTATTGGATCGGATGGTCATTGATGAGGAATTAACCCGGCAGACAGAATACCTGAATACACTGATCAATCAGCTTCCACCCCGTCAGAAAGAGGCGCTTTACCTCCGATATCATCAGCATTTGTCGATTGAAGAAATCGCAGAAACCCTGCAGATGAATTATCAGTCGGCAACCAATTTACTGCATCGCGCGATCAAACAGCTGAGAAATTCGTGGAATGTTGAAAATCCTCACTTCCTCTGTTTGCTGGCATTTCTGTGCATTTCCCCTATGTGATTTTCTTTACCAGAAATCATTTTCCAAACATTTTATCCCTGAGGTGAGTATTGAAAAAAATACCTGTCCTCTACCCTATCAGAACCCATAAACTATGCAACGCGAATTTTACCAGACTGTGGATGATTTTTTACTGGACCCTTCCTTTCAGCGATGGGTACGGGAAGGTATTGATGAAGATGGCTGGCAATTATGGATGAAGCAGGAACCTGCAAATCTCCATCTGGCCAGAGAGGCATACTCACTCATCGCGGCAATGGGACTGAAATCCTTTCCGGTTTCAGAAACCGAAACAGAAGCTGCCTTGCTGGATACCTGGGAGAAAATCTCCGGCACAAATAACGTACCCAAGAAAACGTCTCTTTCGCAACGCCTCCGATGGCCTTTTGCAGCAGCGGTGGCGCTGATATCAGGTATCGGGCTTGTCTGGCAGCTCAGACAGCAGCCTCAGCAGGTAAGCTTATCGGAAGAACATTATGCCGGAAAGACCATCACGAAGCAATATAATTCAACAAAGGAACCCTTGCTCATCACGCTGGAAGACGGCAGTTCTCTGCTGCTGCAACCCGGCAGCCAGATCAGCTATCCTGATCATTTTGATAAGGCGGAAAGAAAGGTGACGCTCAGTGGTGAAGCTTTTTTTGAAATCAGTAAAAACCCTTCCCGCCCCTTTCTGGTATATGCCAGTGAAACAGTTACACGCGTAGTAGGAACCAGCTTCAGAATCAAAGCTTACGAGCATCAGCCTGCAGTGGAAATTATCGTCAGAACGGGGCAGGTGAAGGTTTCTTCGCTCAATCAAACGGATTCAGATACGGTACAGGAAATAGCTTTGCACCCTAACGAATCGATCAAATTTGTCAGGAATCAGGCTGTTTTTGAAAAACCCGTTATTGCTAAACCTGCTTCTCTGGTACCGATTGAGCAGCTGCAGTTTGATTTCACAGATACGCCGGTGAGTAAAATATTTGAAACGATAGAACTGGCTTATGGTTTAAAAATTCATTACCCTGAAGACCTGTTGAAAGACTGCTATCTTTCAACTTCTCTGGCTGATGAACCGCTGCCGCAGAAACTGAAGATCATCTCAGAAAGTCTGGGCGGACAAACCCATTATCAGATAAGTGAAGATCAGATTACTATTTTTTCTAACGGATGTAACTAACCTTATGCCTATGCCATAATACCTGAAAACCAAAAAGCGCCGATGTGCTGCTACACAATCGACGCCGTAATTTCCGCCAATGATTTCTCATCCTTCTGCTAAAGGTACCGGAAATTCATTGCTCTCAACATGGATCAGTATCGAACAAATCATTCCAAAACTATGAAAAAATCTTTGACCACCAAACGATTATACTACCAGATCGTGTCCAAGTCAATGCAACAACTCTTTCTGGCGCTTCTTTTCGCCGGTCTTGCCATAGGCGCTCCGGCAAGCGGACAGAATATCCTGGATAAGAAAATAAACTTCCGGGCGGAAGGTATTACCCTTCAAAGAGCACTGGAACAACTGGAAATAGCTGAGAAAATCAAATTTTCATACAATTCCAGAACCATTCCGCTGAAAAGAAAAGTGTATGTAAGCAGTCAGAACCAGACCTTTTCTACCGTACTCAATCAATTACTGACACCACTGGATATCAGCTACAAACAGGTTGGCAATCAGATTGTTCTCAGAAAGGAAGATGCGGTTGCTCCGGAAATAAATACCATCGCCAATCCGGTTGGCTCAGAAAATATACAGCAGACTACTGACCGCACCATTACCGGAACGGTGCGGGATGAGTCGGGTGAGACTTTACCCGGTGTTAATATTGTTGCTAAAGGTTCACAGCGGGGAACCATCAGCGATACGGATGGAAAGTTCACGCTCAGTCTTTCAGACAACGATGCAGCTCTGGTTTTTTCTTTTGTCGGTTATCTTACACAGGAAGTTACGGTCAGTAACCAGAGCAGCCTCGAGGTAAAGCTAATGACGGATAACAAGTCGCTGGAGGAAGTGGTCGTAGTTGGATACGGAACGGTCAAAAAGAGTGACCTGACGGGTGCGGTTTCTGAAATCAGCAGTAAAACGATCAAAGATCTGCCTGTAGCATCCATTGACCAGAAACTGGTTGGGCAGGTTGCCGGGGTTCAGATCCAGCAGGTATCCGGTGCTCCCGGTGCCGGAACTTCTGTCAAAATCAGAGGCAGCGGCTCCCTGGGCGCAGGTAACGAACCTTTGTATGTCATTGATGGGATGCCTTATTCATCCGGATTGAATCAAAGCATCAACCCTTTGACTTTTATCAATCCGAATGATATTGAAAAAATCACCATTCTGAAGGACGCGTCATCCACTGCTATTTATGGTTCACGCGGTGCGAACGGTGTCATTATGATTACGACTAAAAATCCGGGGAAAAACAGTAGTCAGGTTAACTTCTCGTCCTATGCCGGTTTTCAGAGCATCCCGCAGAAAGGCCGTCCTGAAATGCTGAATGCCAGGGAATTCGCTGAATACCAGCGTGACCGTATTGATTATGTAGTGCGAAGCAGAGAAAACAGGGCAGCCACGATTGACGATTATCCACTGGAGTACCGTGATCTGGATAAACTGAATAATACAGGTACCAACTGGTACGACCTGATTCTGCAGAATGCCTTTATTCAGGATCATAATTTTGATATCCAGAAAGGAATGGGAAATTCACGGTTCAATTTCGGCTTTGGTTATTACAGTCAGGAAGGAACTATCCGGCAAACCGGCATCAAACGCTATTCGGCCAATTTCGGATTTCAAAGTGAAATTCTGAAAAATGTAACCCTGCACGCCAACCTGAGGCCAACATTCATTGACCAGGATCGTGCGGTAACGGGTGCCAGCCGTGACACTGATGTAACCGGTATTTCGCTGTGGGCCAACCCCGTCATGTCGCCTTATGACGATAACGGGAACCTGAAACCCTATATCACCACGCCAGCAAGCATTTACAACACTACCTGGAGCTTTGCCAATCCTTTGTTTATTCTTCAGGAAAGCAAACGTAATTATCAGGAAATCCGTAACCTGGGAAATGCCGCACTGGAATGGAAACCCATTGAAAATCTGACACTCCGGAGCGCACTCAGTACTGTCGTTTCTCTTTCGGGGTATAACCAGTATATTCCGAGCACCATCGGAAGTTCCAATAACCCTCCGGCTCCCGGCCGCGGGGCGTCTAACCGCTCTTATGGCAATAGCTTTAACTGGCTGATTGAAAATACAGCTTCTTACACAAAGGCTTTTCATGAGCATAATTTCAGTGTGCTGGCCGGATATACCACGCAGAAATCTTCCGGAAACAGCATGAGCCTGAATGCCGGACCTTATGCCAACGATCTGATTCAGACCATCAATGCCGCACCGGGCATTACGTCCTGGGGCGAATCCGTGGAAACCTGGAGTATGATTTCATACCTGGGTCGTCTGAACTATTCCTACAAAGACCGGTATCTGTTTACGGCCACCCTGCGCAGTGACGGCTCTTCCAGGTTCGGTACCAGTAACCGGTACGCGCTTTTCCCGTCGGCAGCGGTTGCCTGGAAACTCTCGGATGAAGAATTCTTCAAAGCGATTCCTGCCGTTGATCACATGAAACTGCGTGCCAGCTACGGTAAAAGCGGTAACAACAATATCGGTAATTACTCTCATTTGTCAAACGTAAACATGGGCCAGTATGTGTTTAACAACAACACGGTTTCGACGGCCACGGTGAGTTTATTCAACCCTTTCCTGGGATGGGAAGAATCCGAGCAGATTGACCTGGGCCTTGAAACGGCTCTTTTTAAAGGGAAACTCGCCGTTACTGCCGATTTCTACCATCGCAAAAGTGTCAATATGCTGCTGAATGACGTGATCCCGGCCATTACCGGTTTCAATAACCAGCTGGTCAATAAAGGAAACGTGCGGAACCGCGGGATAGAACTGGGTATTGACGCCACTCCGGTTTCACGCGAACTGACCTGGGATATTAATTTCAATATCGCTTTCAACCGTAACAAAATCCTGGCTACTAACGAAAACAACGACCGGATTCTTTCCGGCAACATGGACGGAAGGCCTACCAACGTCTCCATTGTTGGCAAACCGATCGGACAGTTCTATGGTTTTGTACTGGAAGGAGTTTATTCTCAGGCTGATATGGATAACCCTGAAGTTGCCAAGTATCCGGGTGCTACAGCCGGTTATCCGAAATACAAAGACCTGAACGGGGATGGTGTGATTAATGAAATACTGGATTATACAGATCTCGGCAGTCCGCATCCTGACTTTATCTACGGCCTTTCCAACCGGCTTACTTATAAAAGATTTGATCTGGCAGTCAATATGAATGGCCAGTCCGGCGGTTATATCATGAACGGTATGCGCCAGACCATCGACAACCTGCAGGGTTTCTTCAATATCGGGAAAGAATGGGCTAACCGCTGGAGAAGTGATGAAAATCCGGGAGACGGTATCCACGCTTTCGGTCCCAATTCCG
Organism: Telluribacter sp.; assembly: GCA_040391535.1. Classification (GTDB taxonomy): domain Bacteria; phylum Bacteroidota; class Bacteroidia; order Cytophagales; family Spirosomataceae; genus JBEBXQ01. The sequence continues at coordinate 5,798 of JBEBXQ010000154.1, forward strand.
TACACCGGGTCAATGATAAACTATGGCTTGAAAATGCTTCTTATCTCCGGATTACGAACCTTACGCTGGGGTATAATATCCCGTCAGGTGTTTTTGGCCGGAAAGAGTATTTCCGTAATCTGCGGGTTTATATGAGCGTACAGAATCTGGCAACATTTACCAGATATACCGGGGCTAATCCGGAAGGACAGGCGACAAACATGGATAATACGCTGGTACCAGGTTATGATATGGGAAGCTATCCTATCCCGCGCACCATCACCGCCGGCCTTAACATTCAGTTTTAATTTTCTTAAAGCAGCAGATCATGAAAAGAATAATAATAGCAGGACTGGTATTTGGCTTATATTCCTGCTCAGGGGATTTTCTGAATATTTATCCTGAAACAAGCCTTAATGAAGGTAACTTCTATAAATCTGATGAGGAAATCGTCACGCTGGTCAATGGATGCTACACCGCGCTGAGGGATCTTGAAAAAAGTACGCACTGGATTATTTCTGAATTAAAATCAGACGTGCTGGATCAGCAAACCAGCAGCGTGGCAGGCAATTTCACCACCAGCAGAATGGACGAGGTCATCGCAGGTGCTGATAACATTGCCCTTGACGATTTCTGGAATTTTTCGTACAAAGGCATTTACAATTGCAATAAAGCCATTTCCGTCCTGGAAAACGGTTCGCATACCTGGAGTAACCCGGCCCTGCAAAACCGGTCGGCCGGTGAAGTTTATTTCCTCCGGGCTTTGTATTACTTCAACCTGGTTCGTCAGTTTGGCGATGTACCGATGGTCACTGTACCGGTGACCGGAATTGAAGCCGTTCATATCAAGAGATCACCGGCAGCAGAGATTTATAGTCTGATTACAGACGATCTGACCAAAGCACAGACCGCTTTACAGTCCTCCGCCGGAACAGAAGAAAACGGCCGGGTAAATTACGAAGCAGCGCTGGGATTATCAGGCAAAGTATTTCTTACCATCAAAAACAATGAAGCTGCGGAAGCTGTACTGAAAAAAGTGATTGATTCAGGGAAATTTACCCTGTTACCTGATTATAAAGATCTCTTTGATCCGGCCAGTAAGGATTTTAAAGAAACTTTGTTTTCAGTGCAGTACTCTGAAGCTGCGGCAGCCTTATCAAACCAGTTTATCTTCTTCAATGCGCCCTACACGTCCAAAGGAGAGGTGACAAACCGTCCGAATATTGCGCTGGCACTGGCCGGAAATATGAGCCCGACCACCGATCTGATTGCGGCTTTTGAACCTGGCGACAAACGTAAATCGGTTTCCATTGCTTACTGGAACGGCCCGGGATGGAATGGCGTTGTGGCTGATATTCCTTATTGTGCAAAATACAAGGCTCCCCAGACTGCAGCCCTGAACTGGTGCGGAGATAATTTCCCTGTCCTTCGTTATTCCGACATTCTGCTGATGTATGCTGAAGTGCTCAATAACCTGAACCGCACTACGGAGGCCGCCGGTTATGTAAGCCAGGTCAGAGCACGTGCAGGACTTACTTCGGACATTTCAGGATTATCAAAAAATGAGCTTGATTTGCTGATTGAAAAGGAAAGAATGCTGGAATTCTGTTTTGAGAACCAACGCTGGTATGACCTGGTCAGAAGAGGGCGCGCGCTGGAAGTGATGCGGGCCCACGGAAAAGACATGCCTGATAACCAGGTACTGGCCGCCATTCCGAGTGAACAGATTTTAATTAATAAACTTGAGCAGAATACAGGCTACTAAAATCTGAAAGTAATGATAAAAATACAATTCAAATTCAAATGGGTCACGTACGTTTTCCTGTCAGGATTTCTCCTGATGCCACTCATCCCGGCCATCGCGCAGAATGATCCGAAACATCCGAACATCGTTTTTATCATTACCGACAGTCACCGTGGTGAAGCACTGGGCATTAACGGCCATCCGTTCGTCCGGACACCTCACCTGGATATGCTGGCTAAAGGTGGCATACGTTTTACCAATACGTATGTCACCACCGCTATCTGTTCCGTTAGCCGTGCCAGTATTTTAAGTGGCCAGCATAAAGCACGCCATAAGATCAATGACTTCACGACCAGCTTTACTCCCGCAGCCATGCAGCAGACTTATCCGGTTGTTTTACGCAATGCCGGATACAAAACCGCACAGATCGGTTTCCTGGGTGTAGGGAAAGAACAACCCACTGATTACTTTGATCATTGGGACGCGAAAATTCCCTGGATGACGGAAGATGGCCTGCATCAAACCGATCATATCACGCAAAAAGCCATTACATACCTGGAGCAACAGAAACCGGATCAGCCGTTTTATCTGGCATTGTCTTTTACAGCAGCCCACGAAATTGACGGAACGAACGGGAATCCGGCAACGTATCTGGTGCAGGAGCGTTATAAGGATTTATATAAAGATCTTGAAATGCCGGTTCCGGTAACTGCCGCTCCTGAATACTGGAACAGTTTCCCTGATTTCTTCAGGACCGATCAGAACATTGGCCGTGGCCGGTGGCATGGCTTGTTTTCAACTCCTGAATTGTTTCAGGAAAATGTGAAGAATTATTACCGTCTTCTCACAGGACTTGATGAAGCTGTCGGTAAAGTAGTGGCCCGACTGAAAGAGTTGCATCTTGACGAAAATACCATTGTGATTTACACCAGCGACCACGGATTTTCATTGGGTGAGCACGGTATGATGGGGAAATGGTATGGTTACGAGAAGGGTATTCATGTTCCTTTAATTATTAATGATTTAAGGAGTTCGTCCGCTTTACACAATGTCAAAGCAGAGCAACTTGCTTTAAATATTGATATAGCCCCCACCATCCTGGGATTAGCCGGTGTTCCGGCTCCTTCTGCCATGCAGGGTACTGATCTGATGAAAATGATTGCCGGAAAAGCCCCCGGGAGAAAGTATTTCTTTTATGAGCATACGGTTTTCAGTAGTCCTATGCTGCCTAAGGTGGAAGGCCTTGTTTCGAAAGATTTCAAGTATTTCAACTACACCGAGCATCAATATGAGTCGTTCTACGATACTAAAAAATACCCGGACGAAACCCGTGACGTAGCACGTGATAAACGCTATCAGAAGAAGCTAAAGAAGGTCAGGACATTGTATGAGAAAGAAAAAGCAGCCATTCAGTAAAACCGTGAAACTTATGAAGCCATATCTTATTTTCTTACTCTTTCTGGTGTTGCCAACGATGGTAACCGGACAACCGGATAACGAAAGGAGGCCTAATATTATCTTTCTGCTCACGGATGACCACCGGTACGACGCCCTGGGTGTAGCAGGGAACCCTTTTATCAGCACCCCTCATCTTGACCAGCTGGCAAGACAAGGTATAAGGTTCAGCAACGCTTATGTCACCACCGCTATCTGCTCTGTAAGCCGGGCAAGTATTCTGAGCGGGCAATACATGTCCCGCCATGGAATTGATGATTTCGCACAGAACTTCAGTCCGCAGGCCCTGCCCTATACTTATCCGATGCTTCTGAAAAGCAACGGTTACAAAATCGGGTTTGTAGGGAAATATGGTGTCGGTAATAATCCGCCGGAAGATGAATTTGATTTCTGGGCATGTAACCGGTCCGGACAACCCCCTTATGAGTACATCAGGCCTGACGGCAGCACGATCCACCATACCGACAGCCTCGCCAACGGCATTGAACAGTTTCTGCATGAGTTCGGCAGTCAGTCACCTTTCTGCCTTTCCGTAAGTTTTAAGGCACCGCACGAGCTGGACGGCAACCCGCCTGCCTACCCCGTGCAGGAACGTTACAAAAATCTGTACAGTGACATCACCATTCCCCAACCGGAAACGGCCGATCCGGCCATCTGGAATGCCTTCCCTGATTTTTTCCGCACCGATCAGAACATCGGCCGTGAACGCTGGATACCGTTACTTTCCACACCCGAACTGCACCAGCAGACTGTAAAGGATTATTACCGGCTTATTACCGGGGTCGATGAAGTGGTGGGCAAACTCCGCCGGCAACTCGACAGTCTGGGTATTGCCGGCAATACGGTGATCATTTTTATGGGTGACAATGGTTTTGCGCTGGGCGAACATGGCCTGGAGGGAAAATGGTTTGGTTTTGAAGAATCCATTCGTGTCCCAATGATCCTGTATGATCCGAGAAAAGGAGGGAAGAAAGGTATCACCGATAAACGTATAGCGCTCAATATCGACATTGCCCCTACCATTCTTCACCTGGCAGGGATGCAGGTACCCTCACAGATGCAGGGGATGGACCTGTTGGCAAAACAGTCGCCGAAACGGAAGGAATTTTTCTATGAACACACCTTCCTGGGAAGCCCGCGGTTGCCCAAAATCGAGGGAGTAGTCAGAAAGGATATCAAGTATATGAAATTTATTGAACACGACTACGAGCAACTCTATCATCTGAAAAAAGATCCGTTGGAAAAACAGAATCTCGCATCGGAGGATCGGTATACAAAACGTCTGAAAAAGCTCCGGCAGGAATATCTTACGCTGAAGGAGCAGGTGAAATAATCCCAACGCTAC
>JBEBXQ010000155.1:0-10214 GCA_040391535.1 Telluribacter sp.
GCAATGAAAATCGAAACTCTGACATAATTGAGTGTTTGCCAGCGTGAAACCCTATTGGCGAGATCTTTTACCGGTGAGGAGGTTTCAGCGATTTTTTGAAAGTCCATAATGTTAGGAGCAAAGTAGGCAAGTGTCCAGATTCTGACCGTAAAATGAATGGCAAATAAAAGTATAAGCCAGTTTTTAACCGGATCGATTTTCCAGCAGAAAATGATTGCAATAATGAACGAGATTTCGTGCAATGAATGAAAAATGATCCAGAAGGTCTTCAGGCTTGTTCCCGGCCCGCTTAATATGAGCCTGAAGTTTTCTGGTGCAGAATCCACCCACTTAGGTACAAGCACAAGTGTTTCAAAAAGCTGAGCCCCGTTCATCAGAAAGTAAATCAGCGTGGTGATACACAGCCATAATTCTGCTCTGGTGAGGTAGCTTGCCGTTACATTTTCAATTGTCATCATTTGGTTGGGTGTTTAAGTTCCGGGTTACAGTTTTCATGATAGCGGTGGCCTCCGTAAAATACCGTTCAATAACCTGTAACTCTGTGATAGAAAATGAAGTAATAAGGTCCGCTGTTTTTTGTTGCAGCTCCGCGAAAAGTGGTTGTAACAGCTTCATACTGTTTTCAACATCGGGTACAATGATTACCTTTCGTCTGTCCTCTGTGGTAAACTGTCTTTTCAAAAGTTTCTTTTTCTCCAACCGATCAATGAGGCCTGTTACCGCCCCTGTGGTTAGTCCGGTCAGTTTTGCCAGCTCACCGGCTGTAAGCGTTTTGTGTTGCAGTATCAGTCCTAAATATTTGTGATCAGAGCCTGTTAAGCCGGCTTTTCGGGCGATTGCCTCGTGCATAAAAACGGAAGTATCAGAATACTGCCGGCTTGCATCTCTGAACTGTTGTGTGATCATATCAGTATTATTTTTGCTCATTATCTAAGTATCTTAGTTACAAAGATAAATAACGGCTCATATAAATCAAAATATCATTCGGGATTTATTTAAACAGAAGCGGGTAAAGCGGATATAATCGGACCGGTTGTTAATCATTCTGTCCATTCCGGAAGGCCAGGCGATATAAATTCTTTCCCGGAAAAAGCCTTCAGCTTTCGGTAATCCGGAATAAATGGGTTTTGATAGTGTAAAAAAGAAAACAGTGAAGAAGTTTTCAAATACTGATAACAGATGGATTTTATTTAAAAATTATTGCTATCCCGGAAATTATCAATTTACTTTGTCTATTGGTTTTATAGAGTAAAATAGTTTTCTGAAATGCTTTTTTTATTGTACTTTTTGGCAGAAAACGTTCATTGGAAGTATCTCCGTCAAAGAATGATTTGTTCAGGGAGGTAACTGTATATGAAAACGTAAGTATAAAAGTATTTCCAGCGTGTTTTTGTTACCGGTTATTTCAGAATGTTTTTTATAACCTTACTGAATGTGCCGGACAAATCGTCAAAAAGTTTGTAGTGATTTATGATTAAAATTCTTTCCGGCGATACAGACCAGCAACTTTGGCAAAAGGCCATCCATGGCGATTTACAGGCTTTTGAGAGTTTGTATAACCGTTACTGGGAGTTGTTGCTGCGTGAGGGATATAAAGTGCTCAGGAACCGGGAGGAAGCCGAGGATGTGGTTCAGAATCTGTTTGTAGACCTTTATAACCGTTTGGGAATGACTGAGGTAAATGATATAAAAGGTTATTTGCTGCAGGCTAACCGTTATGCAATTTATAAGCGGATCAGACAATACATCGCCATGGAAAAGTACCGGATTGATTTGCCGGAAGACTTTTGCTTATCCGGACAGGCGATGGAAACCGGTTACATGACTGAATATGCCGAACTGGAAAGAGCACTGGCAGCGGGTATCGCCCGTTTGCCTGAAAAGTGCCGGGAGGTTTTCCTGCTGAGCCGTAACCATGGGCTTTCCTATGCTCAAATCGCATTGCAGTTGGGTATTTCTGAACGCACAGTTGAAAAACATATCAGTAAAGCCCTGCGTCTCCTTCGTGATGGTTTATCCGCTGATTACGGACATTACTTTTGTGCTGTGGTTATATTTTCGTTTTTTTTATAATTTTTTTTGTTTTGCAGTACGGGTCACCTGAAGGTATCGGTACTTTATTGTAAGTACCAACAGAAAGACAGTATAAATGGATATCAGGCGGCTACATTATCTGTTATTCAAGGCAGAACATGGCATCATTTCTGAAGAAGAGCAGAAAGAGATCGAAGCGTGGTACGCATCGGTGAGGGATGATGACCGTGAGCTGGATTTTTCAGAAGAAGAACGGGAGGATGTCAGGCTGCGCCTTTGGCAAAAAGTAAAAGGAGGAATACAGGATTCGGCGTACACAGATGAAGAGCGTGCTTACCGGCCCTCAATATCCGGTAAGCCGCGATGGTATCTGCTTGCGGCTTCTGTTGTCTTGTTGTGCCTGTTCGGATATTGGTACAGCGGTGGTCTGGAACTATTCTCAAAGAAATCCTCTCTGTTAACGGTAGTTACGGCGACCGGAGAGCATAAAAACTTTCAGCTGAGTGACGGTAGCATAATCTGGCTTGGCCCTGAAAGTTCTTTAACTTATCCTGTCGTATTTACAGATTCTTTAAGAGAAGTGAAGCTGGAAGGAGAAGCGTTTTTCGAAGTATCACCTGATGCTTCAAAACCATTTCTGGTAAGTTCGGGAAAAGTAAAAACCAGGGTACTGGGAACATCCTTTCGGGTACAGACTTTTGAAAAGCAGGAAGATGTGGAAGTAACGGTTGTTTCTGGAAAAGTCAGTGTTTATGATGAGAAAGGACAGTTTTCAGAAAAGCTGTCTGCTGATCAGCGGTTATCTTTTATTAATGGAAGTACGACTGTAGTGAATTATCCCGGCGCATCTGAAGAAAGTTTAAGCCGGCAAAAAGGAAACCTGATATATGATGGAAAGTCGGTGCTGCAGGTGCTGGACGATTTGCGGAGGTATGAGAATGCCGCCATAAGAATAGATGGAGACGTAGCTTTTTGTACCTATTACGGAACTTATACAGTAGGGGATAATCCGGAGGAATTTCTGAAAGAGCTGACCTATCTGATAAGAGGGACACTGAAAAAGAATGGCGAAGAATTTGTGATAAAAGCAGAAGGTTGTCAAAAATGAAAGAGCCCCGTAAAGTAAACGGGGCAATTGAGAAAGTGTAATTTTTAAAGCGGTACTGCCGGGCCTCGGAAACCTGTGGCAGCCGCCTGAGTTTGATAAACACTAACCATTCAAATGTATGAAAAAAAAGGTTCGGTTTCTAACGAAGCCATTAGATTATGCGTATATCATGCGACTCAGTTCTGTTTCTCTGGCTTTCGTATGCATTGCTACGTTATCCGTTTTTGCTGTAAATACCTCTGATGCCCAAAAAGTCCTGGACAGGCGTATCAACGTTACTGTGGAAGGAATAGTACTCAAAGAGGGGCTGAATCAGATCGCCCGTGCGGCTTCTGTTAAATTCAGTTATACCCATGATGTTGCACTCAGTAAGGAACGCATACATGTTGTTGCCCGGGAGCTGACTTTGAAGGAAGTACTGGAAAATGCCCTTGCCGGTCTGCCCTTTGGTTTTGAAGCGGTAAACGATAAAATACTGATCAGGTATGAACCTGAAAAACGCAGGCAGATCAGAACGGATCCCGCTCATAAAGTAACAGCGTCCGGACAGCCGTCAGCTGAAAGGCCGGTAAAAGGCAGGGTAGTTGATCATAATGGCGAAGTTTTACCGGGTGTAAATGTACAGATCAAGGGTACTTTGAAGGGAACTGTTACCGACGTGTCAGGGGATTTTCAGCTGAATGTGCCGGAAGAACAGGCCGTACTGGTGTTTTCGTTTGTAGGCTTTGAACCGCTTGAACGTACTCTCGCAGGAGAAACTGAACTGCTGATTGAGCTTAAAGCAGCTTTCACTCACCTGGATGAAGTAGTGGTGATCGGATATGGTACTCAGAAAAAAGTAAATCTTACAGGTGCAGTCGATCAGGTATCAGGAAACGAATTGCAAAACAGGCCCATTACCAACGTAAGCAGAGGTTTACAGGGATTGATTCCTAACCTGAACATTACAAACCGGGGCGGAAGCCCGAATGCCAGTGGCGGACTGAACCTGCGCGGAACAACTTCTATCAACGGCGGAGGGCCTTTGGTGCTGGTAGACAATGTTCAGATGGATATTGATCTGCTGAATCCTGACGATATTGAAAGTATAACGGTTTTGAAGGATGCTGCGTCAGCGGCTATTTATGGTGCCCGCGGGGCATTTGGAGTCATATTGGTAACGCTGAAGCAGGGAGCGAAAGACCGGAAACCGGTGATCAACTATACCGGAGGAATGGAATTTAACAAACCGACTTACCTGCCTGACCTGCTCAATTCATGGGAATATATGGGTGCCACCAATCTGGCACGTCAGAGAAGATACGGTACCGTGGTGTATAGTGACGAGCAGCTGGGTTGGGCAAAGGCACATTTCGATGATCCTGCTAATAATCCTTCTTATCATGTCCAGCCCAATGGAAGTATTTTCTGGCATGCCAATGTCAATAATTTCGAAGAACTGTTACAAAACTGGGCGCCGGCAGTTAATCACTCTGTTAACATCAATGGGGGAAATAAGGCTGTAAGCTACTTTGCTTCTGTCGGAAGCCGCAGGCAGGAAGGTATGTTCAGGGATGCGACAGATGTACTGAAAAGATACAACCTGCTGGTAAATATCAGCGCAAAGGTATCTGACCGGCTAAGGGTTGGTTTTAAAACGGCTTATACCAATAAAAATTACAATGAACCTCACCGCTATGCCGGAAAAGGCAGCAGCTGGTGGGAACAGATGACCAGAGGCGTCCCGCAGATCCTCTTTCCTATCCGTACTCCTGCCGACGCGCCCATACCTGACGCTCCGACGGAGCATTTCTACAATTTTCTTCACAGCGGATCACGGACTGTTACCAGCACAGAAGTTGGCAGATATTCGATTGATGCTGAACTGGATCTGATCAAGGGACTGAAACTGAAAGGGGATTTCAACTATCAGACTACTCATGTTGACTTTAAAGATGAACAGAAAGAATTTGGGTTTATAAGAGACCGCTGGGAATATCAGTACAACCAGACGACCCCTTCCTATATCCGTAAAGCCAGTGACAAAACAGATTACTTTGCTGCCAATGCATACCTTACCTACGATGGATCGGTGAAGGAAAAACATTTCTTTACCGGTTTGCTGGGCTTCAATCAGGAATGGAGCAGAGCGACAGGGTTTAACGTGATCGGAAATAATCTGGTTACTAATTCGGTGCCGGTACTTAGTCTTGTTACCGGAGAGGTTATCCCGTCGGACAGCGAACAGGAGTGGGCGATCCGGGGTTTGTTTGCCCGGCTTTCGTATTCTTACAAGGAGAAATACCTGTTGGAACTCAACAGCCGGTACGACGGAACTTCACGCTTTCCCAAAGACCGCCGTTTTCAGTTTTTTCCCTCGGTTTCAGCCGGATGGAGAATATCTGAAGAGTCTTTTATGACATGGTCGGAGCCGGTGGTAAATGATCTGAAACTGAGGTTTTCGTACGGCCGTCTGGGAAATCAGAACCTTGCCAATTCCTATCCTTATATTACAAGGTTCGGGGTTGTCAATCCGGTACAATACCTGTTTGATCAGGGCTTTGCACTGGGACTGAACCCTCCCGGACTGGTCAGTCCGGATCTTACCTGGGAAAAAGCGTCCACCACCAACTTTGGTCTTGATCTGGTTGTATGGAAAAACTGGACAATTGCTTTTGACTGGTATAGCCGCAAAACCAGCGATATGCTTGTAGCAGGTGAAAAGCTTCCGGCCGTATTGGGTGTGAATCCTCCTGACCGGAATGCCGCAGAACTCAAAACCCGTGGCTGGGAGTTCTCTCTCAGATATGCAAATCAAACAAACTGGGGATTATCTTACAGCGTGGCAGGAGTATTGTCTGATTATCTTTCTAAAATAACCAAGTTTGACAATAACCCTAATAAACTATGGGGGAACTATTATGAAGGGCAAACGCTCGGTGAAATATGGGGCTATGAAACCGTAGGCTTTTTTCAGACCCAGCAGGACATAGACAATGCACCAAGTCATGCACAGATAGCAGGTGTGGCACGGCAACCGGGAGATATCCTCTACGCTGATCTGAATAACGACGGCGTTATTACATGGGGAGATAATACAGTGACCAATCCGGGAGACAAGCGGATCATCGGGAACAGTACGCCCAGGTACCAGTTCGGGTTTACAGGGAATGTTTCCTGGAAAGGTATGGATGTCAGGCTCTTTTTTCAGGGAATAGGGAAAAGAGATGTGTTCCCCAAAGGAAATTTCTATTGGGGGCAGATCAGTTCGGCAGGAGCAGTAGGGACGCGCGAGGTTTTTTACAATTCATGGACTGAAGAAAACCGCGATGCCTACTACCCGGTCTACAAGCAGGATGCCTCATATAACATACAGGAGCAAACCAAATACCTACAGAGTGCGGCCTATCTCCGGCTAAAGAATCTGTCAGTAGGTTATACACTCCCGCAGACACTGACACAAAAAGTAGCGCTGGACAGAGTCAGAATTTTCTTTTCCGGGGAAAACCTCGCCGAATGGAGCGGACTGAGAGGAAATTTTGACCCGGAAGTTGTATTAAGTGAAGAAGGGCAGGCCGGTACATTCGGACAATTCTATCCTCTTCAACGGACTCTGTCATTTGGCTTACAGTTAAGTTTTTAAGCAATCATGAAAGAAAACAATATGAAAAAATATATGATCTTTTTGTCGGCCATGGTTATCTTGGCAGGCTGTAATGATGATTTTATGAATCGTCTCCCTAAAGATTCCATTGTAGAAGAAAATTTCTGGAACAGCGAAGGAGAGCTTAATCAGTATGTCAACGCCTTTTACCCTCTTACAGCTGCTTTTGCAGGGCACGAAACGTATTTTACATTGAGTAAACTTATCAGCGGGGATCTGCAAAGTGATAATCTGGTTCCGGTCAATTACAATGCCGTTGCAGCAGGAGAGTATGTCATGCCGGCTACCGGAGGAGGGTGGACGTGGGAATATATCCGGCGGGCCAACTATTTCCTCAACCGTTATCAAAAAGCAGCGGTGACAGACGAAATCAAAAATGCCAAAGCAGCAGAAGTGAAGGTTTTTAAATCGCTGGAATATTTTCAGCTGGTGAAGCGGTTCGGTGATGTCCCCTGGCTATCCAATGACCTGAATACAGACTCTCCTGAATTGTTTAAACCACGGGATTCACGTGCATTGGTCATGGACAGTGTATTGGTAGATCTGGACTGGGCAATAGAACATCTCCCTGCTCCGCAAGGCCCGGCAGCTGTGACTATTAACCGACATGTGGCATTGGCTGTAAAAGCGAGAATATGTTTGCACGAAGGTACTTTCAGAAAATACCACGGAATAGCTGGCAGTGAAAAGTTTCTTGCACTGGCTCTGGAAGCCTCCGGCCAGCTTATCGGGGCGGGAACTTACCGGCTTTTTACTACCGGTAATCCGGAAGAAGACTATGCAACGGTGTTCGGTTCTCTTGATCTGGCTGGTAACCCTGAGATTATTCTTTATCGACGATATGAACCCAACTTGCTGGGAAATGGTACGGTGAGAACCGTACATGACAATAGCATTGATGCCGGGGCTTCCAAGTCGCTTATTGAAAGCTACCTCTGTATCGATGGAAAACCTATTGGTATCAGTCCCCTGTATAAAGGAGATGGCACAATTGAAGATGAGCTGACCAGCAGGGATCCCCGGCTTACACAAACTTTTGTCTATCCCCGCACAAAGATGCAGAAGGGCTTTCCGGGGCCGGCTATTCCGGGGACAGATTTTGCCTCCAGCTCTTTAAGTGCCGGGATTTGTCCTACGGGATATCAGTTAGCCAAATACTGGCGTGATGATCAGGTAGAATATTTGCGGATTCAGCAGGGGATTCTGGATGCACCGTTAATCAGGTATGCTGAAATCCTGTTGATTCATGCGGAAGCGGCGGCTGAAATGGGTACTGCTGATCAGGCATTGCTTGATAAGACCATTAACCTGCTGCGAGCAAGGGCGGGGGTAGGGATGCTGCTGCTAAGTGAAGTGGAAAGCTGGCAGGGGAATAGTAAATACCTGTCAGACTATAGTAATATCAACAGCGCATTACTGAACGAGATCAGGAGAGAACGAAGAGTGGAGCTGGCTGTTGAAAATTTCCGGTATGATGATCTGGTCCGTTGGAAAGAAGGAAAACTTCTGGAGAAAACGGTCAGAGGAATGAAATTTGTGCAAAGCGTTTATCCCAGGGTAGAGGTCGGAAAGGATATATTTCTGGATAATGAGGGTTACATACTGCCTTACAGTAAATCACTTCCTAACGGACGGGTATTTAATGAAAGCAAGCATTATCTTTTTCCGATTCCCACAGAGGAACTGATTCTGAATCCTAATCTGGTGCAGAATCCGGGCTGGTAGCAGCAACCTGACTTTGTCCAAAACTGAAATATAAATGAGATGGTATATGACTGGATTTTTCTTTAAAAATGCTGAAAAACTGCTTCTGGTGGTGATGGCATGTATAGCAGCCACGACTTCACTCAAAGGGCAGACGCCACAGAAACGTCTTCCGAATATCCTGTTTATTTTTGCAGACGATCAGCGGGCAGATGCCCTTGGTGCGGCAGGGAATACGTATATCAGAACTCCCAGCATTGACGAACTGGCCGCGAAAGGCACCCGCCTTTCCAATGCTTATGTAATGGGGGGGCACCATGGCGCTGTTTGTGCACCCAGCAGGGCTATGTTAATGAGCGGGAAAAGCCTGTTTCATGTGTATGACGTGCTGGATGGAGTATATACTATGCCACAGCATTTTGCCCGGAATGGTTATGAAACCTTCGGTACCGGCAAATGGCATAATGGGGCAAAATCATTCGAAGCAAGCTTCCAAAGGGGAAAATCGGTTTTTCTGGGCGGCATGAGCGACCATGGTAAAGTGCCGGTCAGAGACCTGGAATCCAACGGGCAACTGGGAAAAGTGAAGGAGGCGGGATACTCTACAGATGTTTTTACAGACGCTGCTATCGGCTATCTGAATGAGTATGCAGAGCGAAAGTCCTCAAAACCCTTTTTTTGCTATGTGGCTTATACCACTCCCCATGATCCCCGTTCGCCCCGGGAAGATTATATGGATGTCTATCCCGAAGGCTCTTTACCCGTTCCGGGAAACTTCATGAAATACCATCCGTTTGAATTTGACGACATGCTGGTGCGTGATGAGCATCTTACGGCCTGGCCGAGAACACCGGAAGTGATACAGTCTTCTCTGTCTGACTATTATGCGCTGATTTCACACATGGATGCCAGAATCGGGGAGATGATCGGCTTGTTAAAAGCAAAAGGATTGTATGAAAATACAATAATTGTGTATGCTGCCGATAATGGTCTGGCTATCGGCAGCCATGGCTTACTGGGCAAACAGAATCTGTATGAGCACAGTACGAAAGTACCTATGATTATAGCTGGTCCCGGTATTCCCGAAGATCAGGTATCGGAAGCTTTTGTCTATCTGTTTGATTTGTTCCCTACACTCGCCGCTGCAAGTGGATTACCGGAACCGGAAGGAGTGGACGGAGAGAATTTTTTGCCTTTGTTAAGGCAATCAGCCGCAGGTGGAAGAGAATCGCTGTTTACGGTCTATCGTTCGACCGTCCGTGCAGTGAGAGATGAGGAGTGGAAGCTGATCCGCTATCCTTTGAGAGACTATACACAGCTTTTTCATCTGAAAGAAGATCCGCTTGAATTGCATAATCTGGCAGGGAATCCGGAACACGCTGAACGGGAAAAGCAATTGCTTTCATTAATGAGCCAGTGGCAGCAGCAAACAGGAGACACAGCCAGGCTTAACGTGGACCAGCCGTTGCCCATGGAGTACCATCCGGAAACTTTCGGGCAAAATCCTGATGTGCACCAGCCGCCCTATATACTGGATAAATATTTTGATGGAAGAAGGAGGTCTTCAGAAAAAGGGAAGAAATAAGAACATTTTATAATGAACGGGATATAGTACGAATGCCACATTCAGGAAGCACTCTGGCGGTCTTGTATCCTGCATGATTAATAACAAAACCGGACTGATCCATATTATAGGCCAGCCCGGTTTTGTTAGGGCAAAATATT
>JBEBXQ010000156.1:0-10167 GCA_040391535.1 Telluribacter sp.
TTGCCATGTTCCATACCAATAATACCCTTATACCCTTTAGCATGTAAACGCCTGAAAATATTGGTATAGTTGATCTCACCGGTGAACGGTTCCATCCGACCCGGATTATCAGCAATCTGAAAACATGCAATTTCGTCCCACGCCTTCTCTATATTAAACAGCAGATTACCCTCGGTAATCTGCTGATGGTAAAGGTCATTCATGATTTTACACGAAGGGCTATCTACCGATTTACAAATACTATACGCCTGGTTTATAGTAGTCAGAAACAAATGGGGGATTTGCCTGTTAACCGGCTCCAATACCATAACCAAACCCTGAGGCTCTAAAATGTCACATGCTCTTTTTAATGCTTCAATCACGTTTGAGGTCTGATATCCCATATCTAAATGACCATTCAGCGTACCTGGCATCACAACCAGCCATTTGGCATTTACCCTTTTAGCTGTCTCCACCGACGTTTTGATATCACTCAGAAATTCATTCAGGCAGTTCTCTTTTCCACTGGTCAGATTCGGCTCGTTCCAATAGTATTTATGTCCGGCCATAACACCCATCATCATGCCGGAGCCTGCCATCTGGGATGCTATTTTATTTTGTATTTCCGGGGATCTGTATCTCATCCCGTCATCAGTCAATCCTTTAAATCCTACCTCAGCCATGAATTTTAACTGGCTGATCAGGTCATCACCTGCATGGTGTTTAAAGGTGCCGAACTTCGGTGCATAATTTAATCTGAACCGGGCACGATCTGTATGCAGAGGACTTGCTGTAGCAGCGACTCCAAGCACTGATTGTTTAATAAATTTTCTTCTTTCCATCAGAACTGATATTATTAATAACCCGGATTCTGTTCCAATTGAGGCGCGCGGCTTATTTCATCAAACGGAATGGGAATCCAGTACAGTTTTGCGTCTTTTATATTTCGTGTTTGAGCATCAATTACACTCCAGGTAGTGCGGGAAGTATTCTTACCTGTATCAATGTATTCATTGATCACCATACCTTTTGCATTTTTAATACCCGTCAATAATTTCCATCTTCTGATGTCATACCACCGCTGATTTTCAAAAACCAGTTCAATACGCCGCTCATTTCTTAATTCCTGCTTAAGGTTGGTAGTGACATCAGGCAACCCTGAGCGATTTCGGATCTGATTCAGATAAAGTTGAGCCTGGGCATTCTCTCCCAGTTCAATGGAAGCTTCGATAAAATTCAATAACACTTCAGCATATCTGAATTCAATCCATGCATTATTATTTTTTTCATCCCTTCCGATCACCTTATCGTCAAGATGTTTCTTCATCAGATATCCTGTATATCCTCCATCCTCTGGCGTTACCGGTCCCTGCCTGGTGTCAATGCCCGGTATGACCTGGGTTTCAACGCCATTTGTCAAATATATTTTAGTTCTCCGATCATAAATGCCCACAGGGTCTCTGTCAGATAAATTTGAAAACCGGGGTTGCCATTTTGCCCCGTCATATAATATACTTCCATAGAAGCGGGCTTCTCTGTTATCATAAGGATTGGGGCTGGTATACTTTTCAGAAATGTTAATATAGTTACCTCCTTCATCAATTTTGAAGTGATCGGAAAAATCAGACCCGTCGGCCATTCTGAATGCATCCACCAGTTCCTGCGTAGGATTATTTGATCCCCAGTTCCCGTTCCCGTTTGGTCCGTTATGCAGGTTGGTCTCTCTCAGATCTCCTACATCCTGCCTGAACATTTTCCCCCAGATTACTTCTACATTACTTAAATCCTTCTGCTTGAACAGATCATAATAATTATTTGCTATTTCAGTGACATTATTACCACTTAAATCGGCTAAATGGTAGGTTCCGAGGTCCATAATTGCCCTGGCGGCATCTCTGGCTTTTGTCCAAAGCAATTGCCGGTCAGGATTCCCGTAGGCGATCAGCTTATTATTTACCGTTCCGTCAGCAGTCAGATCACTGGCAGCAAACAATAAAATTCTTGACTTAAGCGCTAAGGCAGCTGCGTTATTAGCGCGTCCCATTTCTGTTGCTTCTTTCGACCACAAGCTGGTTGCAGCATTGTCACAATCGGATACAATAAAATTGACCGATTCTTCAAATGAGGATCTTTGAATATGCGTAATGTCTTCACCTAATTTTACCGGTTTGTCTAAAAGAGGCACACCACCGTAGGTTGTGACCAGCTTTGCATAACAATAGGCCCTCAGGAACAGCGCTTCTCCTTCCATTCTGCCTATTACACTCAGGTTATCCGGGTTATCAGCATTAGCTTCTTTCAGTACTTCAACTCTTTCTATAAACTGGTTAATATTATTAATATTGCTATACAAAGTCCAGTTCAGAAAACTGAAATAACTCTCTGTGAACGGTCCTTGATTTGATGAGGTTAATGTTCCTTCAAGAAATAAATTCGTACCAAAAATGTGTATGAAGTAAATATCATCCGAAATGCCGTCAAGGTTAATAATTGAATCCCACCCGTTGAGGATTTTAAGATTTCTGTAACATCCTTTAAGGTAATTGTCAACCAGGTTAATATCGGTCCATACGATATTCTCAGAATACCTGTCCCTGGGTTCCTTATCCAGGATATTATCACAGGAACCCAATAAAAATAATGCCGGAAATAGTAATATGATCTTTTTCATGATAAATCAGGTTTGTTTAGGACAGAAGTTTGAAATTTTGACGGGCAGCATTTTATCTTAAAAAGAAAAGTTGCCTCCAATTGCAAAAACTGACATCAGCGGATAGGTCTGGGTATTCAGCACTTCAGGATCCGTAATCTTATTCTTGTTATATAACAGAAATAAATTCTGACCGGAAACATAAATTTCGGCATGCTTAATCCGCAGATTTTTCACCAGTTTATCCGGGAAGCCATACGCGATCTGGACATTTTTAAGTCGGGCGTAGCCTACTTTATGGAATCCGTAATCGGTCAGGTAATTCTGTCTCCAATACTCTTCGACTCTATCAAAAGCTCTGGGTTTATCAGCAACCGTATTCAGGGGAGTCCATCTGCCCACGGCATCATATTTATAATAATTACCGGACGTCCCCTGATTCGCAAATGAGTATACATTTCTAACCGCATTTTCAACGCCCTGGATCAGAAAAGAAAGGCTCAGGTTTTTGTAAGACAGGTTTCCTGATAATCCGAATATGATTTCAGGATCTTCAGTCCGGGGTAAAAGATACCGGTCATCAGGTGTAATTTCACCATCACCGTCCGTATCCTCAATGATCAGGTCACCGGGCCTGGCACCCGAAACATGGGGCATAGCGTTAACCTGTTCATCGTCCCTGAAAACACCGATTGACTTATACAATAAATTTGCACCCTGTGGTTTACCGGTTCTGATCTGGCTGGCTACACTTCTTTTGGGTTCGTCAAATTCAACAATTTTATTTCGGACAAACGAAAAAGTTCCGTTGATCCTGTACGAAAAGTCTCCCGCTTTTCCGTTATAACCGGTCATTACTTCAAACCCTTTATTGTCAACAATTCCAAAGTTTTCATCGGGTAGTGTCAGGCCTGTAAATTCAGGTACAGAAGCGTTCCTTTTTATCAGAATATTACTTCTTCTTTCTTTAAAAAAGTCGATTTCAAGGTTTAACCGGTTATTGAAGAAATAAGATTCGAAGCCAACGTTCACAATATTTGCAACCTCCCAGGTAATGTTAGGATTTGGTGATCCGCTTTGGTAAAGTGCAGGAGAATAATCAGCATCACTACCATAAACTCCGCCGGCTCCGAAATTATAACTGGACAGGTATTGAAAAGCCGGCACCAGGTCATTACCCATTTTAGCCCACGAAGCCTTCAGTTTGAATTCATTGATTGAGCTAAGCGTATTTTTCCACCAATCATGTTCTGAAACACGCCATCCGGCTAAAATACTCGGGAAATTACCCCATCTGCCGGATTCTTTAGAAAAACGTACCGATCCGTCACGTCGGAAACCTATCTGTAGAAGATATTTTTCATCGTAGTTATAGTTGATCCGGGAAATGAAATTCACCCTGGAATCATCTTCAGCAGTGCCACTATTATCTTTCTGGGCGTCACCGCCGGCAAATAAATAAGGTAACTGGTCAGAATTGAAATATCTTCTGAAAGCGGATATTCCCTGTCCGGCATAAACGGCATTCTCATAGGCTACAAATCCGCTGAAATTATGTACATTACCTACTGTTTTCTGGTAAGACATCCTCAGGTTAAATGACCGGTTAACATTGTCATTGTAAGTATCCCGTAATCTTGGCTCCGCTACAATTCCTGCTCTGTAAGGAATGATGAAATCCTCTCCGTTCTCAACGCCTGTATTACCGGCAGCCAGGTATCCGGCTTTATCGAAGTCGTACAGATAATAAGGTTTTTCAAAGAATTTCCTTTTCCCGAAATATTTATCGTATGAATAGGAAGCATCAATTTTAAGGTTTTCAATACCGGGGACTTTCAGTCCGGCTGATAAAATATTATTGCTCCGGAATTTATCCTCATGATCAAACCCTGGCTCAAAAGATGCAGAAACCATTGGCTGATCACCATATTCAATATCAGGACCAGGTTTATCGGTTCCGGGAAATACCGCATGTTTATGAGGAAAATTTCTGATAATTGAAGTAAATACATTATTGGATGATTTGACAGACCTCTTTGCATTTTCAATGGAACCGTTAATATCCAATCCCATATTGAGGTACTTATTGATCTGCACGTCCACTCTCCCTTTTAAATTGATACGTCCAAATGTATTTCCTGAATTCCGATAAATCCCATCTTCATTCATCGACCCCAGTGATGCATAATAATTCACATTGGAAGATCCTCCATTTACAGAAAAATTGTGATTCCTGATACTGCTTCTGTCGGCAAGAGCTTCTTTATACCAGTTTGTATTGGGGTGCGTCCATGGGAATTTTCCACTTTTTAACTTGTCAATATCATCCTGAGAAAAGGTCATATTGGTTTCGGCAATTCCTCTGTAGGTTTCCACTTCCCTGATCATTTCTGCGTATTCCCATGAAGAGGCCAGTTCGGGCAGCTGAGTCGGCTTTTGAAAGCCTTCGTAGAATTTATAGTTAAATACCGGCCCCGAATTTGTACTTCCGCTTTTGGTAGTAATCAGAATAACACCATTTGCAGCTCTGGCTCCGTATATGGCAGCGGCAGCATCTTTCAAAACACTGATACTTTCGATGTCTTCCATATTCACCGAGTTCAGATCCCTTCCCTGAATACCGTCTATCACTACAAGCGGAGCATTATTGCCCAGGGTTGATTTACCCCGTATCAGAATATTTGCCGCATTGCTACCGGGTTCACCACTTCTTTGCTGTACCATTACCCCCGGCATACGACCGGCAATTGCATTAGAGATATTGGGTACAGGAGAGAGTGAAAGTTCCTTGCCTGATACAGTGGCTATGGAACCTACCACATTTACTTTCTTTTGTGTTCCATATCCAACCACTACCACTTCTTCCAGTGCTTTTTCATCCGATAGCAACTTCACATTTAAACTACTCATGTTCCCAACGTGGATTTCCTGAGACAAATACCCTACAAATGAAAATACAAGAATGGGGTTCTCTTCGGCTGAATTCAATGTAAAGCCTCCTTTTTCATCTGATATGACACCACTTTGTGTCCCTTTTATTACAATACTCACGCCAGGTAGCGGTTCATTGTTTTCATCCGTTACAACCCCTGAAATCGTCCTGTTGATGTTATGATATTCTCTGTTAATGAGGTCATGATTGATCAGAGGTTGCTGTGTTTCCTTTGGCTTTTCAGCTTTTAACAGTATTCTGTTATCCCTGGCTAAATAAGTGACCGATAAGGGCTGTAAAAGTTCCTTTAAAACTAAATCGAGCTTAATGTTTTTAACATTCATGGTTACTTCCTTATGTACGTCTACAGTTTCCGGACTATAGAAAAAATGTACATTGGCCTGATCTTCAATCAGAGAAAGTACGCTTTTGAATTTAGCGTTTTTAACTGCTATAGATACTTTTTTATCCAGTACATTCTGACTTGTAAAGGCATGTCCGCTGCATAGCATAAAAATCAGGAGCAGCGGCAAAACAATACTCTTTAAATCCAATAGCTGGATTCGTTTGACTTTATTCATAAAATTCAAGTTTAGGAATTAGGAATTTAAACAAATGATAAAATATGCCTGATGCCGGGTAGTCTGTAATATCAGTTAAAACTCAAAACATTACTTCCCTTCATTACCCATGATAAAAATAGTAGACCCCCGGAGTTCATACCTGGCATTGAGTACTTCACAAATAAAATCCAGTTGCTGATACATATCTATTCCGTTCAGGTTTCCGGTTACACTACTCTTATTTAAAACCGGATTTACTACTACTATCTCAATTCCATACGATTCCTGCATCAGCGATAAAACATTCTCGATTCTGCTCTCATTAAAATTAAAGTCAGCTGGTTGATCTTCTTTGGTAATGATCTTCGGAAAATCTACTAAATCGTGCCGGAGTGTTTTTAACTCTGTATCATATACGATCTTATGATTCGGCGATACGATTACACCGTCACGCTTCATATCAGAACCGGCACCTTTTGTGTATACCGACACTTTACCGGTTACTACTGATACTTCAATTTTCCTGTTTTTTTCTTCGGGTTTAATATAAAAACTGGTACCCAGCACTTCTGTAACCAAACCATCCGAATAAACCAGAAACGGTTGCCTGGCATTTTTTCTGATATCAAAATAGGCCCCTCCCTTTAATTGAACACTTCGGTTGACCACACCAAATTTTTCGTCTATTATAATGCTCGCATCAGCCTCAAGTAAAACAGTGCTGCTATCCGGCAGAAGAATTAACTGACCCTTTTTCCCTCCATTTTTGGACTCTATACCTACCAATGTGTTACTCTCTTTGCTATTATCCGTTTTGGAATGCAACAATTGGCTGAATATGATCAGCAATGCGCAGGCTACAAGCCCAAGGGTTACTTTAATCACACTCCGGTAAAAACCACGCGGTCTATGGGCAACACCCATCTCATTTTTCAACAACAGCCACATGCGTGTTCTTGTCTCAACAGCCTCCTCTTCATTAACGAAAATCAGATGCTCTCTTAATTCCCCGGATACCGCATCTAGCCATTCTTCCAAACGTATTAATTCTTCAGGAGTACATTGACTTTGGCTAAATTTCTCAGACAATTCCTCAAATTCCTGCTGTGTCATATTATTCTCATTAATTGTTTGAATTATAATCCTTTAAATGATGTCTCATTATTTTTAAGGATTTGGTAATATGATATTCAACAGCTTTTTCAGTCAAACCCATTTCCAATGCAATTTTCCTGACCGGCAATTCCTCTATTTTATGCATCCGGAATATCAGCGCTGTTTTCTGAGGAACCTTATTTAACACCTTTTCTATGGCATTATTCAATCTGTTTTCATTAAACAATACATCGGTATCGATACTGTCAATAAAATCCTGGCCGGATTGATAATCTTTATACTTCCGGAATCTGATTTGTGACTTTATATATCGGTTAATATGATTTCTTGCTGATATGTAGAGATATAGCTTCAGATTCCTGATTTCACAAGTCTTCCTGTTATTCCATAAGCCCAGCATCAATTCATGAATAATTTCTTCCGTTTCCTCTTTAGAACCGATTTGCTGGTAAACAAAACCAAAAAGCTGCCTCCAATATCTGTTATATAGTATTTCAAACGCTCTCTCATCGTCGCTTCTCAATAACCCAACTAAAATATCATCTGAAGTATGGTGATTATTCATTCTAAATCAGAATTTTGATTAAGGTTCACTTTCTCACCAAAACCCCTAAAGAAAACTATATTATTTTTTATAATATTTCTATTCACATTCCCTTTTGCTCTGATTCCAGCTTCAGGAAAGCGATTCATGTATATTTCTCATACACTTATACTATTGAGAAAACACCGATACAACACCGGAAAACGATCAGCTAAACCGTTCCTTAATACAGCACATTCACCCGACCGGCCCGATACAAAATAAAAATTCGCACCCCCTACTCACAACTCACCCATACCGGACTTGACCATGCCAGGTGATTGGCTCCCGTTTTTACCCTCACATAAAACCAGTGATCCCCTTTGGTAAGGGCTTCTTCAAAATCCAGGACGGCCTGCATTTTACCCGGTTTGAAATTTTTTATGATGCCCTTCGCTCCTATCACATCCACTTCATGCACAGGCATATTACTGGCAGTTTCAATATGGATTTTTATGGTGCCCGGGGCGAGTTTCAACTCAGAACCCATGGGCTGACCGTTCACGGTAAATTTCAGAATGGTGCGGTTATTGGTTGTACCATATACTCTCCTGTTCCACAAAGCCTCGAAAACAGATTTCCGGGTGAGTTCTTCCGCCCAAACACCCATTAAGCCCGGCCCCAGAATAAACCTGTAGCTTTCCGGTTCTGTCTGCAGATGATGCAGAGAATCACCCGGCCGGCCGTCATGATCGTCGCCGGTACCGATCATTCCCAGCTTAAAACCCCGTCTGAGTCCGTCAATAACATGGCTGCCTTTCACTTCTCCGATTTTGGCCCGGGTTTCATCCACCTTTGAATCGGCAGCGGGCATTTCGTTTACACCTCCGATGGCATAAACCTCCACCAGCCGCTCTACTTCAGGGTCATGTCCGTTTTCCCATCGGGTGGTGTGCCCGGGACTTGCTGTATGATTGGCAATAACCAGTGCCTTATGCTGTCTGGCTTTAGCATATAATTTTTCCAGTGAATCTTCATGGGGGGTCGAGCTTCTGATAATAGGTCCGTCCTCACCCGGATAAATAAAATTCCGGTGACCATACTTTGGACTTGTCCATTCGCCACCCAGGAAAGTAACAAATGCACGATCCTCGTTACAGTCATTGGCAACCTGCCTGAAATATCCCCATTGTGCATCTGTAAGGGCTTCAGTATGGTCTGTTAAAGCGAATATATCCAGAAAAGTCTCATTTCTGGCAAACCAGTAAAGATCTTCCGGCAAACGAATACCATCTCCGAAAATACTGTGGCAATGCAAATTACCCCAGAATAACCTCTCCTTCACATCGTTGGCCTCTACACTGACAGGGTTGCTCAGCACTTCCATTCCGGTTTCAGTATCCCTGATCCTGATGTATCTGATACCTGGCGTGTTAAATCTGAAACCATTAAGCTTACGAATGGCTCTATCGGGTTGCTGCCCGGTACCCTTATTGTCTTTAAAGGAATAGGTTTTTATGCCCACAAAATCATCATCACTCATGATGCTAATCTCACCCTCCCATTGAGGAAGAACGTTATCCATAAACAAAATCCCCCTTGAAGACTTGTTAAACGCACCGTTTACAGTAGTACCGTGACGTTCCCAAACGGGTAGCCAATCCGTAAAAAAAGGCTTGGTAAGCATTCGTATTCCTATCCCGAATTCCTCTCCGGCTTTTACCACAGAAGGTACGGTCACATGTATATGTTCCAGCGCTTTTGTGTCCGGATTTTCCTGTGCACGGTTTGCGTTCATTGTTGAATGAACGCCGGGAATCGGGTTTCCCGCTATCACTGTTCCGCCGGAAACCACCGAGATTGTCCCCAGAAAATTTCTTCTCTTCATTTTTTAGCCAGCTTATTCATAAGACAGAAAAGAGGCGGCAGGACGTTCCGTCACCTGATCAACTGCTTACAGATAAAGCTACTTACCGGCTGTTTTTAACCATTTTGAGAAACCGGTTTATACATGATGCCGTTTTCCGAAAATTTTCTTTGCCAGTGTTACCACCAGTACCACTACCCCACCAAGCACCAATCCAAGTCCGAATTCTTTCAGTACCGAAGGGATACCGGGTAGCAAATGATGGAAGAAATCAATGTTGTGTACAAAAATACCGCCCGAAACCAATAACAAGGCCAGCGTACCTACCACACTGAAGAATTTAATTACCCAGGGTAAAGCGTTGACCAGCAAATGGCCCGTTTTTGACATAAAACCCTGATCGTTAGAACGTGTAATTAATTTGTATCCGGCATCGTCCATCCTTACAATAAGGGCTACAAGTCCGTAAACCCCGACTGTGGCCAGAACGGACACAATAGCTACGGTCATGATCTGAACGGCCAGCTCCTTATCCAT
>JBEBXQ010000157.1:0-10152 GCA_040391535.1 Telluribacter sp.
TGCCCGGTTGCCGGGTATCCGCTTTTTGAGTTTTTGGTACTGAATCCGTCATCTGCAGACTTGTGTTACTGCAGATAATTTTCCACGTTTTTCTTGGTGACCAGTTCAAAAGGAATCAGTACTTTTTTCTCATAAGGCTGTCCATTGATAATCTGCAGTGCAGTTTCAACAGCTTTTCCACCCTGCTCCTTTGCATTCTGAAAAACGGTAGCATCCAGGGTACCTTTTTTAACGGCCTGAAGCGCATCGGGAATGGCGTCAATACCTACCACCACCACTTTGTCCTTTAACCCGGCTTCTGTCAGTGCTTTCACAGCTCCCATGGCCATTTCGTCATTTTGGGCAAATACTGCGGAGATCTGTGTGCCATACGACTGGATCCAGTTTTCCATCAGTGCCATAGATCTGGCACGATCCCACTGGCCGCTCTGTTCGGCAATCAGTTCCAGCCCGGGGTTTTTAGTCAGGATTTCCTTAGCACCCTCTGCACGCTGGATCTGGGCCGCTTGTCCCATATACCCGTGAATCATAATTACCTTACCTTTTCCGCCTGTAAGCTCTGCAATGTGCCGCATGGCAATTCTTCCCGACTCTACGTCATCAGAGCCGACAAACGCCGTAGGCTGTTCACTGGTTTCTGAATTTACATTAATGACGGGGATGTTGGCAGCAAGGGCTTTTTGTACGGCAGGAGAGCTCGCCTCTACTTCACAGGGATTCAGAATGATCGCATCAACGCCCTGTGCAATAAAACTTTCGATCTGTTCAACCTGTTTGAGTGCTGAACGTTCGGCATCCACCGTGATCAGTTTAACACCGGCTTCAGAGGCTTTCTTCTCCATCTCATCACTTACATTGACAACAAACTCATTCTGCATGCTGAGCAGTGATGTGCCAATGACGATCGAACCTTCTTCCCCTGTGTTATGGCAACTCATCATCCATCCGGACAAGGCCAGCATTTGCAGCATTAATTTTGAAGGAAATATTTTCATAGAATAATCGGTTTCCTGATAAGAGGTTTATAATTATGGTTTGTTTTTACTGCTATCCAGTACTACAGCTGCAATGATAATAACGCCCATTGCCAGCTGCTGATAATATGAAGATACATTGAGCAGATCAAGGCCGTTGCTGATCACTCCGATAATGAGGGCTCCCAGTAGTGTGCCGGCCATGGTACCTTTTCCTCCAGCTGTACTTGTTCCGCCGATAATAGCGGCCGCGATGGCATCGAGCTCAAAGCCCTGTCCGGCATTGGGCTGTCCGGTTGTGATACGCGATGTCAGTAAAATACCCCCGACTGCTGTTAATACGCCGCATAGTATATACACCAGCATTTTGATTTTGCCAACGTTTATACCGGATGCTTTGGCCGCCAGTTCATTTCCGCCGATAGCATACATGTATCTTCCCCAGACGGTTTTATTCAGTATAAGACTACAGATGATAAAGGCGAAGATCAGGATGATGATCGGGAAAGGAATACCCGCTATTTGTCCGCCTCCGATAAAATTAAAGGAATCGCTCAGGTTGGATACCGGCCGGCCTTTACTGAAAATAAGTGCCAGTCCGCGTGCGATGGTCATTGTTCCCAGCGTGACAATAAACGGCGGCACCTTGCTTTTGGTAATGATTACACCATTAAACAGCCCGAAAGCAGCACCTGCGAGTAAGCCCATACAAACCGGGACAATGACCGGATAGGTATCAGGATGGGCAAAAGTGGCTGCAACGACCCCTGATACAGCCAGTACCGATCCCAGCGACAGATCAATGCCGCCTGTAATAATGACAAACGTTACACCGAATGCCAGCAAGGCATTGATCGATACCTGGGTCAGGATGATCCGGATATTAGGCAGGGTAAGAAATTTGGGGCTGGCAAAGGCAAGCACAATACATATAATAATAAAAGCGATCAGAATGCCGTACTGGCCGGGTTTTATAGCTGTTTTTTTCATATATAATATCTGGATAACAGAATCAGGTTATCTGTGCGTGAAGCTGTCCCGGGGTAGCATATTTCATGATAATTTCCTGAGTGGCCTCATTACGGGGTAATAATGCCGTTTGTTTACCTTCGGCAATCACCATGATGCGGTTACTTAAACCCAGTATTTCGGGTAGTTCAGAGGAAATCAGAATAACTCCTTTGCCCTCAGACGTCAGTTGCCTGATCAGTTTGTAAATTTCAAATTTGGCACCAATGTCTACACCACGTGTAGGTTCATCCAGTATAACCACTTCCGGGTTCGCCAGTAATACTTTCCCTAATGCTACTTTCTGCTGATTTCCTCCGCTTAATGCACTCACCGGCTGGCTGATGCCCGATGATTTGATCTGAAGCTCAGCCGATTTCTGTTCTATGGCTTTACGCTCTTCCTGCTGCCGGATCCAGCCATTGCCGGAGAACGTGCCGAGAGAAGCGAGTGACATGTTTTGTCTGATGGACAGTGACGTAATCAGCCCGACGGATTTACGGTCTTCACTTACATAACCGATACCTTCCCGTATGGCATCCCGCGGTGTTTTTAATTGAAGCATTTTGTCGTTGAGCCTGATCGTACCGGATGCTGCAGGTTGCATCCCATAGAGAGACAAGGCGATTTCGGTACGTCCTGCGCCCATCAGGCCTGCCACGCCAAGAACTTCACCTTTATGCAGATCGAAGCTGATATTGTCAAATTTTCCTGGTAATGAAAAATCCCTTACCTGAAGCAGCACTTCACCGGGCTGCGTACCGGCCTCGGGATAGAGGGTCTCTATTTTCCGGCCTACCATTCTGGTGACCAGTGTATCGTAATCCAGCTTATCTGCCGCATCAGTACCGATGTATTGCCCGTCGCGTAATACGGTGATGGTATCAGCAATCCGGAATATCTCATCCATTTTATGGGAAATATAGATAATACCCACCCCTTTTTCCTTAAGGTTCCGGATCATGCCGAAAAGCTTTTCGACTTCTCTGTCTGAAATAGCGGAGGTGGGCTCGTCCATAATAATTACCTGAGCGTCGTAAGAAACCGCTTTGGCAATTTCAACCATCTGCATTTCAGCCAGGCTGAGGTCTTGCATTTTGGTGCCGGCGTTAATATGAAGTCCTGTCTGTTTCAGAATGTCGTCAGCTTTCCGGTGCAGTTTTTCATTATTGACCCAGAAAGAACCTGATATTTCCTTTTCGCGTCCCAGAAAGATATTCTGTCCTGCCGTAAGATTGGGTACCATCATGATCTCCTGGTGTATCATGGCTATACCGGCCTTTTGGTGTGCAAGCGGATCAAACTTGTTCAGCGGCTGTCCGTTCAGTTCAATATCGCCTTCATCAGGTTGCAGGAGTCCTGCCAGGATTTTCATAAAGGTAGATTTCCCGGCACCGTTTTCTCCCATCAACGCATGCACTTCTCCTTTTCTGAGCAGAAATGAAATAGCGTTCAGGACTTTGTTTTCCCCGAAACTTTTAGAAAGATTTTTTACCTGAAGAATAGTACTGGGCATTATGCATGGAGTTATCCGGGATTTTATAACTCTTTTAAAATTTAAAAAGAGGACGACGGTCAGGTCATCCTCTTTAAAAGTGTAATCCGGGAAAAAATTACTGAATGTGGTAAGAGACACCGGTATCTTTCCAGCTTTTGGTATTAGCTGAATCAATAACCGCTTCACAGACTTTCTGGGTTTCAAGTGAATCTTTGAAAGTAGGATGGCATTCGCCGTCGCCTTCAAGACTTTTCATGAAATCAGCTACCTGATGAATAAAGCTATGCTCGTATCCGACAGAAAGGCCCGGAACCCACCATTTGTCCATATAAGGCTGATCTCCGTCAGTTACATGGATGGATCTCCAGCCACGGACAATGGATTCGTCTGAATGATCAAAATACTCCAGACGGTTCAGATCGTGCAGATCCCAGCGGATAGACGCGTTTCTTCCGTTAATCTCTAATGTATAAAGCGCTTTGTGTCCACGTGCATAACGGGTAGACTCAAAAAGACCCAGCGAACCGTTTTCAAAATGACAATGGAAGATACAGGCATCGTCGATACCTACTTTCTCAGGTTTTCCGGTTACTTCATGTATACGCTCCTTCACAAAAGTTTCAGTTACAGCAGAAACATCCTTAATGGCACCGTTTAACCACATGGCAGTGTCAATACAGTGAGCCAGTAAATCACCGGTTACACCAGAACCTGCTGCTTCTACATCCATTCTCCAGTTACCACCACCCTGTGTAAGGTTTTCATTAATGGTCCAGTCCTGCAGAAAGTTAGCTCTGTAGTGGTAAATCTGCCCCAGTTTGCCAGAATCAATGATTTGTTTTGCCAGCGTAACAGCCGGAATACGACGGTAATTATACCATACCGTATTTTTTACACCCGCTTTCTCAACCGCTTCCACCATTTTCTCTCCTTCTTCAATGGTTCTGGAAAGTGGTTTTTCACACAGAATCATTTTACCTGCTGCTGCTGCTGCAATAGCGATTTCGGCATGAAGATGGTTAGGTGTACAGATATCAACCGCATCGATATCATCACGGGCGATCAGTGCTTTCCAGTCGGTTTCGACGGAAGCATAGCCCCATTGGTCGGCAAAAGCCTGTACTTTTTCTCTGTTTCTTGAGCAAACCGCCTGTAAAACGGGTGTATATTCAAGGTCAGGGAAGAAGTTAGGAACTCTTTTATATCCGTTGGAGTGGGTACGGCCCATAAAGCCGGTCCCGATCAGCCCGATTCTTATTTCTTTCTTATTACTCATACTTTCAAAAGATTAATAACCAATAATGTTCATCAAATCAGAGAGGTGGTCAGGCTTCGTACCATCCGTGTGCTTTCCGCACCTCAATCATCTTGGCAAGAATATCATTCCAGGTTTCCTGTTTGTCCATTACGGCATTGGGGAACATACATCCATCCCAGCAGATATGACGGAACTTTTTGGTAAGGATACCATTTTCATCTCTCAGCCACATACCGGCCACTTCCACTACATCAATTTTCCCGTTCGGGTCATTAGGAAGACAGTGACGACCGGTTTTATCATGCGACCCGCTGCCGAAAACCGTTCCGTCGTTTTGCGCCACATGGAAATCAATAGTCCAGGGACGTAGCGCTGAGGTTAATGTTTTTACACCTTCCATTAAAGTCGCTTTGTCACTCCAGTCAAAATCTTCCGGCAGGATTCTGTCTTCGGGTTTGTTATAACCCAGCAGATAAAGGAAAGAGTGAGCCATATCGGCCTGGAAACCAACATTCGGACGATTGGTTGCTTCCAGTGTTTCCAGCATTGCTTTCCAGCTTTGCATTCCACCCCAGCAGATTTCACCTTCTGCGGCAAGGCTTTCACCGAATTCGGCAGCTGCGTCAGCTGCTTCAGCAAAAGTCTGGGCGATCAGCCGGGTATTGCCAGCCGGATCAGCAGCCCATGCTTCCACACCAGTGGCAGAGTCGATACGTACCACACCACTCGGACGCACACCAAGTTCTTTCAGTTTCTGGCCAATACGCGCTGCTTTGCGTACCTGCTCAACAAATAATTTACGTTCTTCAGGGCTGCCCATGGCTGAACCACCTTCCGGCGGCCAGATAGGTGCAACCATTGAACCGATGTTTAAATTATACCCTGACACTTTATCAGCCAGGCGCTTGATATCATCGTCAGAACTGTTTATACTGAAATGAGCATCAAATAAGTCGATATCAACACCATCAAATTTTACTCCGTCCACTTCTGCAGCGGCAGTTTTCTCAAGGAGTGTATCAAAAGGTATAATGGGCTCAGATTCGGATCCTTTCCCTACAATGCCAGGCCAGGTGGCATTGTGTAACTTGGGATAATTATTCTCAGGCATAAGCTTTATTAGGTTTATGAATAGAATTTAACAGTAATTACAATACCAGATCAGGATTACCGGGCCCGAAATGTTTCAGCATAACGATCGGATCGGTTGACGAATAATTGGTAATGGTAACACCTTTTTTAGCGGCATCCTCACTTACGAAGAACTCGTCATTGGTAAGTTGTCCGTAACGGATAAGTGCCGGAGTTTCGATGTTCCAGACACCCATTTTGCCATGCCCCTGCATCATGATCAGGCCATAGGCTGCACTGTCAGTAATGGTAACAGTCGCTCCGGGATACACCGTCAGTTCTTTCGCGCTGAATGCATCTGATTTGTAGCAGACCCATGACTCCTCGTAACCTTCTTTGGCGGTTTCTTCCACCGGTTTTACAGGCAGAGGGCGCATGAAGCGGGTTTCCAGGATATTCGGATTCACGTTCAGATCCCAGTCAATCACTTCCATCAGCTGGTCATAATCTCCCTTTCTGTCTTCCGGTGTGCCGTTCCAGAGTAATTCTTCCGGAATGATCGCCTCATTAACCAGTGACTGGTACATGGCAAACACGTCTGACGCCTTTTGCGGTTCATAAGTACAAAGACTGCCCGGTGCATGCAGCATACCCGGAGGTACATCCCATCCCGTTCCCGGCTCCAGCTTGAAGGCCTGCGAGAAAGCAGTGATCTTATTATCGCCCTTGGTGAAGTTCTGAAGGCATTCTTTGATCTGCTCTTTGGTAGTACCAGGCGCAATTCCGAAGAAAGTATAAGGGAAATCACCACCGTGATTATTCAGCTGAGGTGGAAAGTAATAAGCTTCAGGCTTACCTTTTTGTCCGATTTTGGCTGCATGCTCATCGTTATGGTGAATATGATGAGGCAACGGTCCCATGTTGTCAAAGAATTTTGAATACATAGGCCAGCTTTGGTATTCATTCCAGAGTCTGTCGCCAATCAGTTCGCCTTTCAGTTCGTCCACGGCGTCTTTCAGTAATAATTGCTTCTCTTCGCCGTTCTCGGTATATACAATGAAACTTAATCCTTCAAATTCTCCGGTAAGCGGACCGTTTTTAGCCGGGGTAGTAGACGAAAACCATCTTTCATCAATACCGCCTCTTTCTCCTCCCAAAACATAATAATCGTCGGGATGCAGCTTGATTCTTCTGCCCGGTACACAAAATGAACGTGGCACCCAGTTTGGCGCCAGTCTTACTATTCCTTCTCCTTGTTCCAGCGCCTTTTTGGCCAAACTTTTCTCTTCCATTTATTTTGAACGCGATAAATTATTAAGGTTTGTTTAATGATAGTTTATGTAACAGTTACAGACGATAACGTTATAAGTCACCGTCGTTTCAGCTGTTGGGTATTGTTTTTAATCTCCTTTCAATATTTTCCTTCTGACTGACCACTTCCAGTGTCATCTCATAGGAAAGAGTCTCACCAGGTTGGATAAACAGTAATGTACCTTCTTGCCGGGCCTTTTTCTGGCCTATTGGCGGATGAGTTCCCGGTTCCAGTCCTGTGACATATTCACCCGGACCCCAATGCTGCCAGTTGGTCATCCAGGGAAGTTGTTTTTTTGGAAAACTGACAATAAAGGCCAGTTCAAGTGCTTCATTGTGAATGCCACACTGACAAATACCTTCCCTGTTGGCTTCAATATCTACAAAAACAGCCTCTTCTCCGCCCCCTTTATGGGCATCCAGTGGCGCGCTGCATCTTTTAAAATCATTACGGGAGTTGAATATGGCGTTATCCGGGTCATTATCTCTTGAATTCCATGCACCCGCCCACAGAAGCCGTGCATTTTCATCTACCAGTGGCCAGCCCAGGTTAATATGATAAAGTATCATATGGGGGGCAGGTGTATTACCATAATTGGTGATTTCGTCTCTGAACCGGATGGTGGGCTCACCCAGCTGACTGGAAATAGTCCGCCTCAGCTCAAGACCCGGACCGAAAGGACGTGTTTCCCTGATCCGGCCGGTGATACTCATGGTGAGCTTTCCCTGAAACGGATCCGGTTGTATAACCGATTCAATTTCAGCAGGAATATTGCTGATATGGCCGTGCAGTCCACGATTGCCATATTCATCAGATTCAGGACCACCCACATGAGTAAGCCCGCAGGTAGTAACCAGACCGCCACCGAAAGTTCTGAGCCAGTCGGCCCCGCCGTCAGAGAGCGGCTGCGGGGAAGTAATGCCGGCATGACTCAGCCAGCTGAGGCTGTTCTGATTAAAAAACGCATCTGCAATATCCATTGCACGATCCAGGATTACTTTATACCTGAATCCTGAACCTGTGTTAATCCATGCGATTCTCGTGCCTTTACCCGGCCCGTTATCCAGCACCGAAGTTTCAATCCCACCTATCTGATGTATATTTGAAATCTTGTGCTGCCAGCTGTCTTCACTTACTACTTTCATTCGTTTACCGGAACTATCTCCCCTTCATATAAGTAATAAGGGAAAACAGGTGAATTTTACTGTTTAATACGAAGGTTTTTGTATTCCACTTTCATTGGCGGACCTACATGAACCTGAATCCCGAGAAACCCATTGCTGCTTCCGAAAACGGTATCTTCATCAGTAACATCACTCATGAGTACATCATTTACATAATGCTGAAGACGGTTACCTTTTACTACCAGATGAATGGTATTCCAGTCTTCCTGCCTGATGATTGTTTTCAGAGAATCAGATGTACCCAGCGAACCGGTTACGGTTCTGTTCAGCCATGCATTACGCTGACGGTTTACTTTTAAAGCGGAATCAGGTTCTAACGAGTTGTCCAGCGGATTGACGGTGACCGTTTCACCTCTGTAAGCAAGGGTTGTTCTTTTTCTTTCTTCGTAATTCTGACCAGTGTAGTTTACTTTTCCGTCAATATCGGCCTGGTATCCTTTCAATGCAAAAGGAATATCAGTCAGTTTTTCACTGCGGTAGTTAATACCTGAGTTCCCGTCGGCTGAAATTTTGAATTCACCTTTTAATTCAAAATCCCCTGGTTCGCCTCCGTTCCATATAATGAAGGAATTGGTTTTAAGGGGTTTATCCGGTGTGATCTCACCGGTCAGATTGCCGTTTTCAACGCGCCAGTAAGCCGTATCGCCATCCCACCCATCTAACGATTTACCGTCGAAGATAGCAGTATAGCCTTCACTGTCAGGGGCAGAAGTGGAGGTATCAGTACTTTCAGAACTTTGGCTGGAACAGCCGATTGTAAATGCTCCGAAGGCCAGGGAAGCCATCATCACGACTGGCTTAAACAGGGTATTTTTGCTGTACATTGGTATAAGTTAGTAATCAGGTTAATTTATATCCGGTATCCACCGGTAAGGCTTCAGTTCTTCTGCAAAGACGTAATTATATGCAATTCGTGCCTGCCGCTGCAAGGGTGGCATCCTGCCGTTGTTGTATAAGAGACTCAAAGGCAATATTAAGCGTTTAGAGCATACGAAAAAAATAAAATTACATTCAAAAATTCATATAACCCCCGAAATCTCTATCCTGTACTTACCTGTTTTTTAAATTAAGTTTTATAGTGAAATAATGATAAGTTTTAGTACCGGAAAGTACAGGATAGTTCTGCTCAACCTACTTCCTAGATTTGGTTTATCAAGTGATTTTTTAGTATGATTTATATATAAAATCAACTATTAATTAACATTTCCTGTATAAAGTTGTTTTTTTGAGAGGATAAGTTAAGGGAAATAATTAAGCTTTTTACCCATAAGCTTTTATCAGACCCGCCTCTGTTTTTAGTTTCCTGTTGACAGGTCAGAGAATAAGAAGGAGTGAGTGCTATGCAGATTTCTAAATTGTGTTATATAGATAATTTGTTTTAATAAATCAATTCTTAGTGCGTATGAAAATTAACTCTGTTGCCAGGTATTCCAGAGAACCATGCTTCTGTCTGGATCATTTTTGTTTTAGCATGAAACGTTATGGTTGACCATAACTTTTACTTAGGGTGAAGCTTACATAAGCTCATTGTTAGCAAAAAAGTCACAAATGTGATTTTTTAAAGAAGGTTACATCTATTATATACGATTACAAAGGTAAGTATTGAATAATATCAATTCGTAAGCTACTTCTTAGGTATTATTGGTATCACGTATATATTGGATGGTTTGTTTTTAATATTCCAGAATCATCTAACCAAGTTTCTAAATGAGATCAAATTACAAAATAATCCTGACTGAGATCAGAATGGCTCCTCTTTTGCTGGGGGCATTGCTGGTTTCTACATGGTCAGTGAATCCTATCCCTCTGAAAGCGGGCATTGAAGCCGGTATCAAAGTGGCTGACCG
>JBEBXQ010000158.1:0-9898 GCA_040391535.1 Telluribacter sp.
TATTTGCGCTATATGCCAGTCTGATGCACCCCGAGCTTTTTGGCAAATCATTGATTTTTTCACCCTCACTTTGGGTATCAGAAAAGCTGATTTTTGATGTTGAGCATTTTTTCGAGCCCTTTGAATACAAAGCATATTTCTATGCCGGCGGCAACGAAAGCCCGGATATGATCCCGCAGATTAAGGATTTGCTGCATCTGATCCGGAGACGGAGCTACGGATATGAAAAGCGGATGAAAGCGCAGATTTCGATTAATAAGGAAGGGAATCATCATGAAAGCCAGTGGAGCAGAGAATTTACTCCGGCAATCAACTGGCTGTTCTTTGAAGACTGATTCCCTTCCCGGAGAATTCTTTTAAAGAATATATTGACTGAGATCACGGTTTTTCACCAGCCCGTGCAGTTTTTCTGCCACCATTTCGCTGGTAACCACTACATGAGCGTTGGGCCCTATAGGATCAGGAATATCAAACATGAAATCATTGAGCAGGGTACTCATGACCGTTTGCAACCTTCGGGCACCAATGTTCTCTACCTCACTGTTTACTTCAAACGCGATGCGGGCGATTTCCTTCAGGGCTTCGTCCTGAAACTGCAATGATACACCCTCTGAAGACAGCAATGCTTCGTATTGTTTGGTGAGCGCATTTTTGGGTTCTCTTAAGATCTGATAGAAATTATCCTCGGTCAGGCTCTGTAATTCCACACGGATAGGAAAACGCCCCTGTAATTCGGGGATCAGATCGGAAGGCTTGGCCACATGAAAGGCCCCTGCTGCGATAAACAGAATATGATCCGTATTAATAACTCCATACTTGGTATTCACCGCACTTCCTTCCACAATCGGCAACAAATCACGCTGCACTCCTTCCCGGCTTACATCCGGCCCGCTGCCGCCTGATCTGCTGGAAGCCACCTTATCAATTTCATCAATAAATATAATCCCCAGGTTTTCGGCCTTTCTGATCGCCTCCTCCTTTACTTCATCCATATCAATCAGCTTGGAGGCCTCTTCATCAAACAACAGCTTTTTGGCTTCTCCAACCGTAACTTTCCTTTTCTTGCCACGGCGCGGCATCATATTACCGATCATTTCCTGAATATTCATCATGGAAACATCATCCATTCCACCGCCTATCATCCCGATGTTGGGAGCCTGGTTCTGCTGTACTTCTATATCAATTTTACGGTCATCCAGCTCTCCGTTTCTGATCTTTTCCCTGAACCGGTCT
Source organism: Telluribacter sp. (assembly GCA_040391535.1). Lineage (GTDB taxonomy): Bacteria > Bacteroidota > Bacteroidia > Cytophagales > Spirosomataceae > JBEBXQ01. The sequence goes on from JBEBXQ010000158.1 coordinate 1,234, forward strand.
CTTGTCCGCTGATTCAGTTCCGCATCACTTTCAGGCATGGCTTCTGCCGATTCCTTATTCTCCTGATATGCATTATTACGTACCGGCGCCGGAGAATGCACCGGCGGAATCAGTGTATCCAGAATAATATCTTCCACTGCCTGCTCGGCCTTCTGCTTCACATCATCTTTTTTCTGATTTTTTACCAGACTTACCGACTGCTCCACCAGATCGCGTACCATACTTTCCACATCCCGGCCTACATACCCCACTTCAGTAAACTTCGAGGCCTCTACTTTCACAAAAGGAGCATCCGCTATTTTGGCCAGTCGTCTTGCAATTTCGGTCTTACCAACCCCTGTGGCCCCGATCAGCAGAATATTGTTAGGAATAATATCCTGCTGAATATCCTGAGCACTGTTCATTCGCCGCCAGCGGTTCCTCAGGGCAATAGCTACATTTTTCTTAGCGTCATTCTGCCCAATAATATATTGATCCAACTCCGCAACAATCTGTCTGGGTGTTAGCTTTTCAAGTTGTTTAGTCATGTTTTTTATTTTAAATAATATCCGGGGAAGCCTGTCCGGTAGCAATAAAACGGATAACTCACCACATTCATATATTAAAAATACCATTCCAATCAGAGAGGCTGACAATATTACAGGTTTTCAACCGGCCTTCCTCTTCACTGACCCTTTCACTTTAAAACGACATTCCCTTCCCTGATTTTTCAGAAATTATTCTGTAAGACCAGACCTGAATAACAGCGATCCGACAGTTTCAGGTGATTTATTAAGCCTGATTCCTCCGGAATAGTATCTCTCTGAAAATAAGCCGCTGATAACCAAACCAAAAAAATACCGAATTACCTTTGCATATACAATAAAATCATTTTAATTTTGCAGTCCTTTTAAGAGTATGGAGCAAAGAAACAGAATCTAATAAGTTTACAATAATGAAAAAAGATATTCACCCAAATTACAGAGAGGTTGTTTTCTGGGATATGTCAAGCGACTATAAATTCATCACTCGCTCTACTATCCAAACCAACGAAACGATTACCTGGGAAGATGGTAACGAGTACCCTGTGTACAAAGTGGAGGTTTCTTCACAATCGCACCCATTCTATACCGGTAAAAACATGCTGGTTGATACTGCAGGACGTGTGGATAAATTCAGAAAACGTTACGGTAACAAATAATACCGCAGCTTCCTCTGTGAAGTTATTGAAGGACCGCGCTTGTAAGTGCGGTCTTTTTTTGTGATATATCCTACCTTTGCAGGATCCGATCTAAACATAAACCTATGGCGCGTTTTATTCTTTTTGACGATCCGGCAATCCGGCAGCAATTACTTCCCTTTACCTACACAAGACCTGTAGCACTGATCCGCTGCGGTATTACGACCTTGTCTGAAAAATGGCAGGATTATCTGAACAATACCGTCAGCTATCTGACAGAAAATTATCTTCAGAAAAAATTTCCGGCAACGTACAGCCAGGATAATTTTTATATCAACGGTTCCCTTATCCCTGATGAAGAACTCGTCAATACCATTCTGAAAATCCCGTTGGGAACTGCACTGAAGGATGATAACGGACAGCTGCTTGCTTTTCATTCTTCAGAGGTATTCTCTCTTTCCACGCAACTTACGAACGCAGACCGGCAATTTACTTATACAGGAAAAGCAGGTCAGATCAGGCATCCATGGGATATCTTCTTAATGAACCCTGCCTTGATTAAAGCTGATTTTGACAGAATAGCCTCATCCCGTACTTCCAAAGGGATCAGCGATCCTCATACGATCTGTTACTGTCCCGGAAATATTTTTATTGAAGAAGGCGCTCAGATTAAAGCGGCGGTATTAAATGCTGAATCTGGGCCGGTTTATATCGGAAAAAACGCTCAGATCAGTGAGGGAGCTTCCATTCAGGGGCCATTCGCTATGAGTGAAGGAGCTGTCGTGGCACAGGGAGCCAAGATCCGGCCGGGTACCAGTGTGGGGCCTTATTGCAAAGTTGGTGGTGAAATCAATAATGCCGTTTTTTTCGGATACAGCAATAAAGGCCATGATGGCTATCTGGGTAATGCTGTACTGGGTGAGTGGTGCAACCTGGGTGCCAATACCAACAATTCCAATCTCAAAAATGATATCAGTCCTGTTAAAATCCACAGTTATGTATCCGGAAAACCGGAAAGTACCGGACTGACTTTCTGCGGGCTCTTCATGGGCGATTATTCCAAAGCGGGCATCAGCACCATGTTCAATACCGGGACGGTGGTAGGCGTGTCTGTGAATGTTTTCGGTGCGGGTTTTCAGGCCAAGTATATTCCTTCATTTACCTGGGGGGGAGCTGCCGAAGGTTATGAAACGTACCGGATTGAAAAGGCCGTAGACGTAATCCGCAAAACCCGGGAACAGAAAAAAGCGATATTTTCCGAAACTGATGAAACCATTCTGAGGACTGTTCAACAGCTTACCACTCCGGCAGATAACCAGAAAACGGAATAGAGCTGCCATACAGCCCATTGTCGTTATACCTTTTATCAAACACCTGAACACATTCCTTTCTTTTACGTATAATCCTGACTTATCTATGAGAATTCCCTTTTTGCAAATCCTTATCTGTTTTTTTATTTTTATCAACATAAGCTATGGGCAAAATCAGGCTGCAGCACTGTTTGAAGCCGGGAAAGACGGTTACAGCAGCTACCGGATCCCATCAGTCATCCGCACATCAAAGGGTAGTCTGCTGGCGTTTTGTGAAGCCCGGAAAGACGGGGCGGGCGATGCCGGCAATATTGACCTGGTAATGAAAAGGTCGGTGGATGGCGGCAAAACCTGGAGTAAACAAATCGTTATCTGGGACGACGGAAACAATACCTGTGGCAACCCCTGCCCGGTACTCGATGAAGAAACAGGCACCGTATGGCTGCTGCTGACACACAACCTGGGTAGTGATCATGAAAAAGACATTATTCAAAAAACCAGCAAAGGTACCCGTACGGTATGGGTATGCGCAAGCTTCAATGACGGACTCAGCTGGAGCTACCCCAAAGAGATCACGGCAACGACTAAAAAACCGGAATGGGGATGGTATGCGACCGGTCCGGGTGCAGGTATACAGATCAAACACGGGCCACGTAAAGGACGACTGGTTATTCCCAGCGATTTCAGCTATGATCACCCAGACGGAAAAGTAAGCAACGGGCCGTATGAATATGGCTCCCATATTATTTACAGCGACGACCACGGACGTACGTGGCAGCTGGGAGGAACCATCACGCCAAAAATGAACGAATGCCAGGTGGTGGAAGCGGCAGACGGCAATGGTACATTGATCATGAACATGCGCTCGTATCTGGGCGAAGGCCAGCGGGCACAATCGGTCAGTTACGACGGAGGAGCCAGCTGGACAGCCCCCAGGAGTATTCCGGATCTGGTGGAGCCGGTTTGTCAGGCATCGTTAATACGTTATGCATGGAATGATAAAAATCAGAAGAGTACTGTACTATTCCTCAATCCGGCCAGCCCGTCCATCAGGCATAACATGACTTTCCGTGCCAGCTTTGATGAAGGAAGAACATGGCCGGTCATCAGGACGGTTTTTCCAGGGCCTTCGGCCTATTCTTCCATGGCAATACTTCCCGACGGGAACATAGGGTTGCTTTATGAAGCGGGCGTAAAATCGCCTTACGAAACCATTCGTTTCGAGATTCTGAGCAGCAGCATTTTATCCGGAAATTAATATTCAAAGCCCGGTTTTCCTGTAATGTGAGTCCTTTACTGTTTACAGGAAAACCGGGTATTATTTTTACCGGTAAGAGATCAGATTAACCAGCATCAGTTTATGATAATGCCCGTCTGACGTTGGAGAAAGCCTGAAGGGCTGGTATGATTACAGAAAAACAAATAATCATTTTTGATAAAATCCCGGAAGGGGTAACATTCTTCAATCCGGCGAGGCGAACACTTATTTTTCATTGTTTCCGGTCTTCGATTTTCACGGAAAATCCGCATATTCTTCCCTGAGTGTTTTCCTGCGATGAGCTTCCATCTGATTGAAAATATACTGCTACACACTTTCACTCTGTAATTGCGCCTGTGAATTTCCTGCTTTCTGAAATCCTGTTATTCTTTCGGCATTACTCATGATTGAAACAGGACAAAACAGACCAGCGAAACCCTCCAGAATCAATCATGAAAGTGTCTTTTATTAACCGGTTATTTTTTTGTATATACTCAAGGATATTTATTATTATTGTCAAATCATTAAGCTCAAATTATATGGCGGCGGAAGAACCAAAGCGGGTAAAACGAAAAATTAACATCGAATTATTACTCGGCTTATCAGCCACTTTTTTGAGTTTGGGGGCGTTGATCGTTTCCATTTTTCAGACCAAAATTGCCAGGGAGCAGCAACATGCTGCAGTCTGGCCTTATCTGCAAACCATGCATTCCTCCGATGCAGCAGGAGGAGGCCGTTTTTATATCCAGAATAAAGGAGTGGGACCTGCCATTATCAGGGATGTTGAATGGAAATTCAGGGATTCAACCTATAGCGGTACCAGAGAATTTGTGGTTGCGGAGATCGGGTATCCCCGTCAGCTTGGAAGAGGCGAAATGGGTGTAGGTGACGTATTCAGCTCCGGGGATGGCAGAGATCTGATAGAGGTAACAAACAGCGATTCTTTAAGAAATGTGGTATTTCTGAAACTCAACAGTGAATCGTTCAGTCTCAGAGTTGTTTATTCGGATGTTTACGGGAATTGCTGGGAGCTAAAAAATGAAGAGACCAGGCCACTTGCCAGCTGCCCGAAATAACGCAGTTCATATTATACACATTATTCACTTACCTGATTTTAATAAGATGTGCTTCGCTTTATTCAACCGGTCATTTATCGTTTTCACACTTTCCATATTATTCTTTGCCGGCACCATCTCTGCTCAGACAGCCGAAAAGCACTATCTGATCAAGGCCGGGCTGATGTATGATTCAGAAAATAATGTTTTTCTGAAAAACAGACAGATACTGGTGAAGGGAAATACGATTCTGAAAGTAGGTGACAAACTTGATATTCCTGCAGGAACTGTAATTCTGGATTATAGCCGGGCCACTGTCACCCCGGGATTAGTGGATGCCCATACGCATCTTCTTTTCAGGCAGGCAGCAACAGAAAACCTGGCTTATGATGGCATCATGAACTCTCCGGAAACGAGAGTGCTAAGAGCGGTAGGTTATGCCAGAAGTTATTTAGACGCAGGATTTACCACCATTCGTGATTTGGGAAATTCAGAACAATACCTGGATCTGGAGGTACAGAGTGCCATTGAAAGAGGAGATTTCCCGGGCCCGAGAATGCTGATTTCAGGACCTATTATCAGTGCCATGGACGGCCAGCTGCACGGTATGCCCGTCAAAGAGTTTGATAAGCATTCCCGCAGGGAATATTCAATGGTGAGTGGAACAGAAGAAGCAACGAAAGCCGTTAAGAAACATATTGCCCGTGGTGTGGACGTGATCAAAATCACAGCCATTGGTAACCGGCTGGTACTGACCCCGGAAGAAATGAAAGCCATAGTAAAGGCCGCCCATAGTGAGCGGGTAAAGGTTACAGCACATTGTGAACGGGACTGGGCCGTACATGCGGCCATTGAGGCTGGTGTAGACGGATTGGAACATGGTTATGGTTTTAAGCAGTCTACCCTGGATACTATCGCGAAGAGAGGGATATATCTGGTGCCTACGGATGGATCTGCTGATTTGAGGGAGAAATACCTTACAAGCCAAAACATCCCGTTTGACAGCCAGCAAATCAGAGCTAACTTTAAACCCTTGCAGGATCGGTTGAAAGCTGCCCATCAAGCCGGCGTAATGATCGTCGCAGGCTCGGACGCTTATACTGAGCTAAATATACCAAGGGGAGAATCGGCAAAGTATACGATTGCCGGTTATTTCGATGCAGGGTTATCTGCCGGAGACGTTCTTAAAACGGCCACTTATAATGCTTCCGTTGCTCTTGGTATGGAAGGAGAAATCGGGGTAATCAAAGAAAACGCCTATGCTGACATCTCTGTTTTTGAGGGAGATATGCAAAAAGACTTCAAAAAATCACTTTTTGAAGTAAAAATGGTCATGAAAAACGGCGTGATGGAATATCAGCAATAGAGGCTGCTCAGGCTTTTGCGTTGACCACAACTTCTTCTGTTCAGTCTTATAATCAATATCATTGTATTAAGGAATCATGATATTGATAAATTGCAGCGCTACTGTTTTTATAATATATATGAAAATTATACTATATTGCGACATGCTTTATTTATATTAATATCAAAACTTTTGCACAACCACCCTTCTGTTTGATCATTAATTTTTAAAATGGTTGCTCTTCTATTGCTTTCAGTGTTCCTGTCTGTGTGCTTCATTGCTGCTATCCAATACAAAGGAAAGCCCGTAATATGTAGTCGGGAAGTTTTCATTGCAGCTTTACTCCTCAATGCCTTTTTATGTTGGCTATACGCCGAAGGAGCCTCGCTTTTTCATGCTATTCATAATTATACCGCGCTGATTTTCTGGAGCTGCGTTGTACTGGTTCAGTCTCTGTTATGTTTCAGAATATGTAAAAAGCATGGCCTCCGATTCAGAGATTTCAAATCCGGAATCAAAGTAGAAAGTTGGAGCAGAAGTGAAAAATCCGTTGTTGTCTTTGTCGTCCTGGGAATATTGCTACCTTTATTAATACTGGCCATTGTCGTCCCTCCCAACAACTACGACTCGCATTATTATCACTTACACCGCATTCTGGCGTGGACTCAAAATGGTAATCTGGACTTTTTCCCGACACAGCATATTCAGCAGCTGTATCACAATGTTTTCGCTGAGTATATCATCCTGAATGTATATCTGTTAACAGGATCCGATCAGTTCATTAATCTGGTGCAGTATTTGGCGGGCATCGGCACGATCATGGCTATTACGTTGCTTGCCAGACAGCTGGGTATGAACCGTCGCGGGCAATTCCTTACAGCCGTGATCTTGGTAACCTTACCCATTGGTATCTTTGAAATGACCTCCACCCAGGTGGATTATATTGCTACTTTCTTCTTCGTATCTTTTCTGTATTTCGGTTATAAGCTCCTTTCGGCTTACCATCCTGTGACAGTCATCTGCATGGCTGCTTCCCTCAGCTTTGCAGCTTTTACCAAATATCCCGCATTATTCTATGCGCTACCCTTCTGCATATACTTTGGTATACAGTTTTTAATCAGGTATAAAATCAAAAGATCAGTCCGGATTCTCTCCTGTATTCTCCTTTGTTTTGTATTCATTTTCACTCCGTTCTGGCAGCGTAATTACAGCTTGTTCGGCCATGTACTGAGCCCTAAAGAATCTTCTGTTTTTTTTGCAGAAAAACTCCCTGCCGAAAAATTCGGATTTAAGTATACCCTGTCGGGATTCATCAAAAACAGCAGCTTGCATTTCGGGCTCCCCTTTTCAGCCATTAATACTCAGCTGGAAGAACAAATAGGCCACTTACATCATCTGATCAATGTGGGCATCAATGAACCTGGCTTATATCAGGATCCGTTTATGGTACGGTATTCCGTGCATGAAGACACAGTACCAAATACGCTCCATTTTTATTGTATTGCTATCCTGTCTCTTTTTCTTCTTTTTAAGAAAGAGAATTCCCGGAACGGAGGTTCCCGGAACGGAGATTCCCGGCTGAAAGTATTCTGGCTACTGGCTGTTATTGGTTTTATGATCTTCAGCAGTATGCTGAAATTTCAACTCTGGAGTACCAGAACTCACTTACCTTTTCTGGCCATGGGGTCGATACTTATAGCGTTTTCAATACAGTCTTTCAGCCGTTTCTTTCAAACTTCAATTATCCTTGTTTTCCTGATCAGTTCACAGTTTTACGTATTGGGCAACCCCAGCAAACCTATATTACCCGTACCTTACTATGGAAAAATACTGACCGGCCACCTGCCCGTCAGCTTATGTATTCCGGCACCCTTTCATCTGGAAGATTACAGGGCTGTTTCTGATCAGTATTATGACTTCACAACAAGTGATGGTTTCGGATGCTATCCGATAAAAGGATCTCCGGACTATGGCGAGCGCGTAAAAATCAATACAGCGATAGACAACCTGGGTTATTATGATGCTATCAAAAAAACAATATTTGATATCCCCAGGCACGAAGCCTACTTTATGAGCCAGAAAGGACGCTTCCTTAACTACAGCCCGTTTTTCAGGCATATTACAGAAGAACATCCCCATATCGGACTGATTACCGGCAAAGCTGATGGTGCCTATTTTTATCAGGTATCACTGAAAGCCGCTACAGGTATTACGGCCAGAATTGATTACATTTATTTCCGTAAGGAATTCTCCACACTGCGCAACTATCAGAAGCCCTTCTGTTATAGCTATATTCTTTCAGATGATACAGAACTCGCTAAAGAGCTTATCCCGGAAAATCAGATAGACCAACTATACCAGACGGAGCAACTGGCGCTCATCAGGCTGAAAACGCCAATGTGTAACAAATATGAATATTAAAAATGCCCTCATTCAAACATTTATATAGCTTAGATTATCTCCGTGGTATAGCCGCGGTCAGTGTCAGCCTCTTTCATTTTACTGACAAACTGGATTACCTTCCCAATGACAGCATCA
>JBEBXQ010000159.1:0-9716 GCA_040391535.1 Telluribacter sp.
CAATATACTATTCAAAACAATCACTCTGCCCAACCGCCACCCAATGCTCTGTACAGGTCAATGATAGCTTCCATCTGATTTTGTTTCATCCTGACCAGGTTGAGGTCACTGTTCAGTGCATTCCCCTGCGCGGTGATTACCTCCAGATAGGTGGCATACCCACTTTTAAACAACAGATTGGCATTTTTTACGGCCAGCTGCGCATTCTTAACCCGCTGTTCTGCAAAGTCCAGCTGTTCCTTCTGCTTATCTACAATAACGAGATAGTTCGTAACTTCATTGACAGCTTCAAGGACGGTTCGCTGCAGGTCAATCTCTGCCTGATCACGTTCCAGTCTTGCTACTTCCAGATCGGTCCTTAGTCTCCTCCCCTGAAATACAGGTTGCGTGATTCCACCTGCTAATGCGCCAAATAAAGCTCCGGGAACATTAAACCAGTTTTTCGCCAGCATGGCATGAATACCCATGCTACCGCCAATCGTAAACGAAGGATATAACAGTGCCTGACGAACATTGGCCTGCGCATTGGCAGCCATCAGGGAAAGTTCTGCTTCCCGGATATCCGGCCGGTTTCTGATCAGACTGATCGGAGAACCCATATTAACCGGTAACGAATCCGACAGAAGGCTGTCAAGATCAGTCAGCCGGTTTAACGAACCGGGCATTTCCCCTGTGAGCATCAGCAGGGTATTTTCCTGAATAGCAATTTCCTGTTCTAGTTCCGGAATCAATGATGCCGCGATCAGCCGCTGAGACTCTGTCTGCTGAATAGCCAACGCGCTTATTTCACCTGCTTTGAACTGTAATCTGATCATGTGCAGAGTACTGTCGTTCAATGCAAGGTTTCTTTTGGCTACATTAATCTGGGCATCCAGAATCATCAGATTGGTATACCCTCGGGCAATATTAGTCACAAGTCCCGTCTGTATGGTTTTTCTGGCTTCGTAGGTAGACAGGTAATTAGCTAACGCTTCTTCCTTCCGGCTTGCTATTTTCCCCCAGACATCCATTTCCCAGCTGATATGCAGGCCCGACATATGATCAGACTGATACAAAAACATGTTTTCAGGAACATCTTTTCCCTTTTCTTCATACCATTTAGTCAGAGGACCCGACCGGAAATCGCTGGAGCGGAATAAATAACTGATATCGGCTATATCGGCATTGACCTGAGGCAGAAAGTTCAGCTTTGACTGTCTGAAAACCTTATCGGCCTTCTGAATATTCAGCAGTGCTGACCTCATGTCATAATTATTGTCAATCCCGCGCTGAATCAGCCCAAGCAGAATGGTATCCTGAAAAAACTCCTTCCATGAAACCATACCCAGTGTAGCGGAATCCTGTGCAAGGCTATCCTCATGAAAACGATACTCACTTTCCAGTTTCAGATCCGGCTGTGTATACGTTTTACCGACCTTGCAACCTGATAACAGCAGCATTCCTCCTGAAAAGTAAATTATAAAAACTTTAATATGATTTACGAAAGCACTCATTTTACTCTTCAGATTTAAATTTAACGCGGACTTTTTCATCCAGATTCTTAAAAATGACATAAAGTACCGGAATAATAAAAATACCGAATATCACACCGAATAACATACCACCTGCAGCACTGAAACTAATGGAATGGTTCCCGATGGCCGACGGCCCGACCGTCCACATCAGGGGAATCAATCCTACAACAAAAGCAAGTGAAGTCATCAGAATGGGTCGTAAACGTAATCTGGCACCTGCAATGGCCGATTCATAGATAGTTAATCCCTGCTGCCGTTGCTGCACTGCAAACTCAATGATCAGGATGGCATTTTTGGCCAGAAGGCCTATCAGCATAATAATACCTACCTGAACATAAATGTTATTCTGTAATCCGGCCAGCAGCACGGTAGCAAATACACCTGCCAGCCCTACCGGTATTGACAATAAGACAGCCAGCGGAAGGATGTAACTTTCATACTGAGCTGCCAGCAGAAAGTAAACAAACAGAATACTCAGCACAAAAATCAACACGGTCTGCGAGCTGTTCTGGCTTTCTTCATAACTCATTCCGGTCCATTCGTACCCATAGTTACCGGGAAGTCTCTCCGCAGCCAGCTCAGCGATGGCTTCCATGGCATCGCCTGTACTGTATCCTTTGGCAGGAATGGCATTCACACTGATGGCATTATAAAGATTATAGCGCGTGATAGTTTCAGGACCGATGACTTTTTTCAGGGTAAGCAAAGTGCTGATGGGCACCATTTCCTTATTCTTGTTACGGACAAATATAGAATTGAAAGACTCCGGATCATTCCGGTAATCAGTATCAGCCTGGAGATATACACGATATTGCCTTCCGAAGCGGCTGAAATCCCCCGCCTGTACACGTCCGAAATAAGAGCGGATCGTTGACATCAGATCTTTAATATCAACACCAAGACTCTTGGCTTTCACCACATCTATATCTACTTCATACTGCGGAAAATTGGCTTTAAAGGACGTATAAGCATTCTCAACTTCAGGCAGCTCATTCATTTCATCAATAAACCCGCTGGCAATGGTACTGAAGTCCTGGATTTCACCGCCCAGCCTATCCTGCAAAATCATTTGTATACCGGCAAAATCTCCGAAACCCTGTACTGTAGGCCGGGGAAACACACTGAAAGTTGCTTCGTGGATCTCCGACAGATCATTCCGGATGGAGTCCATAAAGGACTCAATGTTTTTGATTTCTTCACGATCCTGATGCGGTTTCAGGTTGATATACCCTACTGCAAACGCCGGACTGCTGTTTCCGTCTATCGCATTATATCCTGAAATGGTCGTCATACCGGCTATATCCTGCCGCTTCTGGAGAAGGCTGTCAGCCTTACGCAGCACCTCGGTTGTCCTGGAAAGCGAGGCTCCGGGAGGCATGGCCAGGGAATACGTCACAAAGCTGTCGTCCTCGGTAGGTATAAAACTTTTGGGAGTAGTGTACAGTAAAACAAATCCCAGGACGGTCAGGATCACCAGTCCGCCAATGGCCACCACTTTCTTCCCGATGAGAAATTTAACAGCAGTGATATATTTGCCCGTCAGCCTTTCAAAGGAAACGTTAAAAGCGGCAAAAAAACGACGGCGGAATTCTTCAAATTGATTTCCGGCAGGTTGCTGGCTATGTTCCAGATCTGATCTTTTGAGCAGTAAGGCACATAAAGCCGGACTTAATGTTAAGGCATTCAACGCCGAAATCAGAATGGCAGTTGCCAGGGTATAGGCAAACTGTCTGTAAAAAATACCCGCCGGGCCTTCCATAAAACCCACCGGTAAAAACACAGCAGCCATTACCATTGTAATGGAGAGAATAGCCCCTGAGATTTCTGACATGGTAGCAAGGGTAGCCACCCGGGCTTTCATTCCTGTTTCATGCATTTTCTGGTGAATCGCTTCCACTACTACAATCGCATCATCCACCACAATCCCTATAGAAAGTACCAGTGCAAACATGGTCAGGACGTTCAGTGAGAACCCGAAAAGATTCAGGAAAAAGAAAGTTCCGACCAGTGAAACGGGAATGGCAATGGCAGGGATGAGTGTCGAACGGAAATCCTGCAGGAAAATATAGACGATTATAAAGACCAGTATAAATGCCTCAAACAAAGTGCTTTTCACCTGACTCACCGACTCGTCAATCTGATCCCGCACACTGTAGGAAACCTCATAATGAATTCCATCCGGGAAAGTCCCGGAAATTTCTTCCAGCACTTTTCTTACTTCAACATCAATATCGTGAGCATTTGATCCGCTGGTCTGTGTAATGTTTAGTGTTAAACCGGGCATACCGTTTACTTTGTTATCACTTCCCAGATTGGAAGAACCGAATTCAACACGGGCAATGTCTTTAAGATACAGAACAGACCCATCCTGATTGGTTTTGATAACAATGTTCTCAAATTCTTCCGGTTGAGAAAACCGGCCTTTATGTTTAATAACGGTCTCAAATGCTTCATCAGAAGTTTCTCCGAATTTTCCGGGAGCGATCTCAAAATTCTGGTCTTTTATGGCCGTGATCACATCCTGCGGAATGAGGTTATACAGGGCCAGTTTTTCAGGATTCAGCCACATACGCATGGAATAATCCCTTGCGCCCACTCTGGTCACCTGTGCGATCCCATCTACACGTAACAGCGGGCGGATCAGATTAATCTGTGCATACGCCTGCAGAAACGTTTCATCATAAAGATTACCGGCATGGTCAGAAAAAATATTAATCGTCATGATAATCCCGCTCTGACGCGGCATGACCGTTATACCGGCTTCATTTACTTCAGCAGGAATAGATCCCACTGCTTTGGAAATCCGTGTCTGCACATTTACCGAAGCTATGTCAGGATTGGTACCCGTTTTGAAAAAAACCTGTACAGAGCCCGAACCCGAATTACTGGCCGTTGACTTGATATAAGTCATATTCTCTACTCCATTGATGGCTTCTTCAATGGGTAATAAAACGCTTTTTGCAACGGTTTCAGCATTGGCTCCGGGATAGCTCAGCGATACCACTACACTGGGAGGGGCTATTTCCGGAAACCTTGAAATAGGTAACAGCAACAGGCCGACAATCCCCAGTAAAACAAGCAGAATCGAAACGACGGTTGCCAGCACCGGTCGGTTAACAAATATTTTTAACATGCATCACAACTTAATTTGAACAATAAATACCTTATCTCCCCTATGGGAGGGTATCATAATTACTTTCGGACAAGCAAGATTATTGAGGCAGAATGGGAGTAATCACAGTACCTTCCGAAATCTTATCAAATCCGCTCAGTAATATCCTGTCACCCGTTTTCAATCCGCTCTCGATGATGTAGTTAGAATTGCTTTTACCGGAGATTTTAATTGTCTGACGCCGCACTTTATTTTCCTCATCGAGTACATATACCATGGTACGATCCTGCAATTCAGAAGTTGATACCTGCGGAATCTGAATCACGCCGCGTTTTCGCTCCTCCACCTTCAGGGTCCCGGTACTCCCTGTCCTCAGGATATTATCATCGTTTTTAAACGTAGCTCTGAGCGAAATGGCACCAGTGGCCCTGTTGACCTGTCCGTTTACAGCATCCACAATACCCGTTTTCGAATACGTTTCCCCATCGGCCATTACGAGTGATACCTCCGGAAAAATCAGTTTGGTGTTATTGTCCCTTTTTATACCGGCCATGGAATCAGCCCGGGCTTTATTTTTGGAGAAATAGAGAAAATCCGATTCACTCATTGAAAAATAGACATACACTTCCTGAACGTCCGAAAGGACAGTCAGTGGCTGGTTGTCATTTTTAGTCACCAGATTTCCGATTCTTTTAGGAATACGACCGATAAACCCGCTCACCGGAGCGGTAATCACCGTAAACTGCTTATTGATCTGCGCACTTCTTACAGCGGCTGAAGCCTGCTCCAGAGTTGCCTTGGCAACATCATAATCAGAAAGTGCCGATTTCAGCCTGACTTCCGAGATTACCTCGTTTTCAACCAGCGGGCGGAGGCGTTCTACTTCAAGATTCGCATTTTCCAGCTTGGCTTTCGCTACATTTTCAGTAGCCACCATGTTATTCAGGATTTCCTGATAGGCCGAGGCATTAACTTTAAATAATTTTTGCCCCTCCTGAACATAATCACCTTCGTCAACATAAATACCATCCAATAATCCCTCAACTTGTGGGCGTATCTCCACATTTACCTTTCCTTCGATCGTTCCCAGATAGTCTTTAACAGTAACAGCCGTACTGGTATCCACTTCCCACACAGGTAGCGCAAGGGGTTTGTTTTTCAAATTGGGTTCTTTTGAGGATCCTGACGAACAATTTTGCATCATAACAGCAGATATCGCTAATAATATAACTACTGCTATCAAGCTTTTGATTCTTGTAAAAAACATATTTCAATCTTAAATTTATACTAATATAACTAACTAAAAGCAGTTATTCTTAACTATAAGATTAAAATTTCCATACCTGCCGTACCGAATCATAGCCAAACAGGGCTGTTTTGGCCAAAATGCATAAAGAAAATACGCTGATTCAGATCGTATACGCCATGAGCTGTGTCTCCAGTCTCCTCGCTTCTTTCGCTAATCCCGGTTCGATAAAATCGTCGACACTAAATTTCTTACTCATTAAATGCGGCTTGTATACAGAACCAAAAGGGGTGTAGTCAAGATGAAAATCCCATTCTTCTGACAATATGGCAAATAAATCTTTATCTCTGGTGATCAGGTTCTTATAATTGACAACGATGAAATCATCCAGCGGGATTTTTTGCAGATGCGTAAGCAATTCTCTGTTATAATGGTTATAAACTTCAAGGAAGAAAGCTGCATATTCAGACGCGAATTTTTTAAAGGAATTCTCTCTTTTATACAATTTCCATTTCCATCTTCTGAGCTGATCCGTGTGCTGAAACAGCCAGTCATTTTCCACATGCCGGAAATCACGTTTCAGTAGAGAAGTCACTACCTCAGCATAATCCCTCACAATCAGCAGATACCTGGCTTCCGGCAGCAATTCCCTGTACGTTTTCAGGAATAGGCATGTTCTCGGATCCTTCCAGCCAAAGCCATTAAATTTTAATGACTTCAGTCCGATCATATTCCTCAGTTCCTTTTTATGATAATCCGAAACCCTGATTTCCCCTGCAGAAATAATTCCGGTATCCGGAAGGTTATTTAACGCAAGTATTTCCTGATGGATGTTACAAAAGTCAAGATCCTCAAAATGCCCTTCGGTATTTCCGGCACCCGGACCAATCAGGTTCTCTCCCACTGAAAGGCCTGATTTATTTAACCATTGCGTAATCAGTGACGTTCCGGAACGATGCATACCCAGTATCACCAGAATTCTGTCAGAGGGAAGATGAGGCATAATCAAGCTTTTTATTGATGAAATCCATTAGTTTTCCGGTACAGACTTCGAGACTGTCTTTTCCGGTATTGATTGTAAGGTCCGGATCATCCGGCACATCAAACCTTTGTGAAACTCCGGTCATTTCATATACTTTGTCCGGGTGGCCGTCAGGCAATCCTGAGCGGGCATAAAGCCCTTTTGTATCTCTGTTCCGAAGCGTGTCCAAAGCACAGTCAATATGGACAATACTTACATCCCTGTAATTCCTTCTGATCTCTTTTCTTACTTCATCAAATGGATTTATAGCACTCACCACCGTAATGATACCATTTTGTGACAGTTTATTCGCCAGGTATGCCAGCCGCCGCATATTCTCCACTCTGTCTGCCTGTGAAAAACCCAGTTCCTTAAATAAATTGGACCGGCATTCATCCCCGTCAAGTATCTCGCATCGCACGCCCTGTTCAGTAAGCGCTTTACAGACAGACCTGCTCAACGTTGTTTTACCAGCACCTGAAAGCCCGCATAATAAAATAATCATCCTGATTTGTTTAGGTAAAAACCACAGCTTCCGCTGCTCATTTTCAAATTTCCATGTTTAAATGGAACGGAACTCTTCTACGGATGATTGCTACTATTTCTATTCCAATAGATAAAAAGTTTGATTTTATAGACCGGTCATGGATTATCATCCATAGAATTATATGTTCATACGCAATCCCCTTGCCGGTTGTGTATGAAGTTTCTCTTTTCATTGTCATTTTACGTTCTCCTGTATTTGGAATAAATTTAAATTGATCTTCCCCATCCTTTCATTCTGGAAATTTTGTAAATTGGTGTAAAAATTATACAAAAAAATTCAGTTGTAATTTTTACCTTTTTCATGAAGACTTTTATCCGATTATTCATTGCATTCTAACGTAAATAACAACTATGACTAACGAAGAGAATAAGGACAAACTGACCTCTATTAACGGCCGGCCGATTGCCGACAATACCAATACCCAAACCGCAGGCCCGAGAGGTCCTGTTTTATTACAGGATGTCTGGTTTCTGGAAAAAATGGCCCATTTTGACAGAGAAGTAATACCAGAACGACGTATGCATGCCAAAGGGTCGGGTGCCTATGGAACCTTTACCGTAACACATGATATTACCCAATATACCAAAGCAAGCCTGTTTTCGCAGATTGGCAAACAGACTGAAATGTTTGTACGCTTCTCAACCGTAGCAGGCGAACGCGGCGCGGCTGACGCGGAGAGAGATATCCGCGGCTTTGCCATGAAATTTTATACTGACGAAGGCAACTGGGATCTTGTGGGCAACAACACCCCCGTATTCTTTTTCAAAGACCCGCTTCGTTTTCCTGATCTTAACCACGCGGTTAAAAGAGATCCTAAAACCAACCTCAGAAGTGCCAATAACAACTGGGATTTCTGGACTTCGATTCCAGAATCACTGCATCAGGTGACCATTGTCATGAGTGATCGGGGTATTCCTAAAACAATGCGGAATATGCACGGATTCGGAAGTCATACGTTCAGTATGATCAATGCTGACAATGAACGGGTCTGGGTTAAATTCCACCTGGTTTCACAACAGGGCATTGAAAACCTGAGTGATGCGGAAACAGCAGCACTGGTAGGAACCGACAGGGAAAGCTCGCAACGGGATCTGTTCTACAGCATTGAAAACGGCGACTTCCCCCGGTGGAATATGAAAATACAGGTAATGACAATGGAACAGGCCCGAAACCATTACCATAATCCGTTTGACCTCACCAAAGTATGGCCCAAAGGGGAGTATCCGTTGATTGATGTGGGTTATTTTGAATTGAACAGAAACCCTGAGAACTACTTTGCAGAGGTAGAGCAGGCTGCTTTTAACCCTGCGAACATTGTGGAAGGGATAGGATTTTCACCTGACAAAATGCTTCAGGGCCGTCTTTTCTCCTATGGTGATGCGCAGCGTTATCGCCTTGGAGTTAACCATAATCTTATTCCGGTGAATCAGGCCAAATGCCCTGTAAGTTCCTTTCACCGGGACGGAGCCATGCGTGTAGACGGTAATTACGGAGCCAAAGTCCATTACACACCGAACAGCTACGGTGCATGGAATGAGCAGCCACAGGTAAAAGAACCATCTCTGCCGCTGGAAGGTGATGCCGATAACTGGAATCACTATGAGGACAATAACGACCACTATACCCAGCCGGGTAACCTGTTCAGGCTGATGACTCCTGAAAAGCGGCAATTGCTATTTGAAAACACAGCACGTGCCATTAGCGGGGCGGAAGAATTCATCAAAATCCGTCATGCTCAGAATTGTTATATTGCTGATCCGGCTTATGGCGAAGGTGTAGCTAAAGCAATGGAACTGGATATCAACAAAGTAGTTACGCGAGAATTGTGCGACTGGTTCAGGGCCAATCCTCAGTTTATGGTGCAGAAAGCGTAAACATAGCATATGATTACCCATGCGGGCCACGAAATAATCCCTTCGTGGCCCGCATTGTTTTTTATGATCCTTTTCCGCAGGAGGTTATAAGCCATTTCAAATACACCAGGCCTAACATTTTATTCATCCAGAAAACGGCTGATATCAATTTCATGCAATACATTTCCTTTTGGAAAGTAGAGTTTGTCTCCTGCTTTTCTTGCCCAGACAGGCGCTTCAAAAGTCCCCACAGGCGTGCCTTCTGAAGTATTTAACACCATAGTCTGCGTCTTATTACCTAAAAACATAAACTGACTTGTATTCAGATAATTAAAGTAAAGCGTATTATCATCAACCACCTCTGTAAATTCGAGATCGCTATTGAATTTCAGTACCTCATTCAGCACATTAACGATATAGACA
>JBEBXQ010000160.1:0-9699 GCA_040391535.1 Telluribacter sp.
GTATTGTAGTGGTCATGGGGAGCCAGTTCACGAAGCTATCCCAGGACTGGCCTGCATTCAAGCAGCAATTTGAAACGGAATTCAACGATTTGCAGAACTGGATTGCTACGACCTACGGAATACAGAAAAGTGAGCAGCTGAATTATATTAACGATTCTGCCGCGAAATCCGTAACCGCCGGAGCAGGCATCCTTACAGGAGCGATTGCCTCTATCTCATCCATCCTGATCTTTTGTGTTTTTACGATCATCTACATGTTTTTCATGTTGCTGTACCGGTCACATATCCGCAAGTTTCTGATTATCAATTTTACGGAAACCCATCATCCAACGGTTCTGTCGGTACTGGATCAGATTCAGTATGTGGTTAAAAAATACCTGATCGGATTGGTGTTTCAGATGTCGCTGGTGGCCGGACTGGCCACCCTGACCTTTGGGGTGATCGGAGTAAAATATTTCATCATGCTGGGATTGCTGACCGGTATTCTGAATATTCTTCCGTATGTAGGCATTCTGGCTGCCTTACTCATTACAGGCATTATTACCTTTGCGACGGGAACCATGTATCAGGTATTGCTGGTTTTTGCTGCTGTTGTGATTATTCATGTGATTGATGCCAATTACATTATGCCTAAAATTGTCGGCTCTAAAGTGAAGATCAATTCCTTTCTGGCTATGCTGGGTATTGTCATAGGTGAAATGCTGTGGGGGATTTCCGGTATGTTCCTGTCCATTCCGGTCATTGCCATTTGCAAAATCGTTTTCGATCATGTGGCTGCTTTGAAGCCATGGGGTTTTCTTCTGGGTGAAGAAGATTCTGAAGTTCCGTTGTTCAGTAAAACGTTTAGCCGCCTGAGGAAGGGAAACCGGGTTTCACCGGTGATCCGGCAGCCGGAAGAAATCGCGGAACCGGAGCCGGAAAAAGAGTGATGTACATGCCGGATCTGAAGACAGGAATGTTTGTTTGCGGAAGGTTCTTTCATTCAGAATCATAATCCGGTTATTTTGCAGTTGAGTTTTGTATAATCTGTTTTTCAAAAAATAATAAATCCCTGAATATGAAAATAAAGATTCTTTTACCTGTACTGTTGCTTTTGATGATCCCTGTTATCTATTCCTGTAATGAGCGTATTGATGCGGGCCATGAAGGAGTGCTTGTGAAAATGTACGGATCTGATAAAGGTGTACAGGACGTAAGCCTGGTTACCGGTCGGGTCTGGTATAATCCTCTGACAGAAAGCGTGTATGAATTTCCTACCTATGTTCAGACGGTCAATTATGCTGCATTTACGGTTAACGCGCAGGACGGGTCCGTTTTTACGGTTGATCCTACGTTATCCGTTAAAGTAATAGCGGGCAGCACTCCAGCCATTTTTTCCAAATACAGAAAAGACCTGAAAGAAATTCTGGAGAATACGATTTCGAACCATATCAAAGACGTTTACCGGATAGAGTTTAATAAATTCCCTACCGATTCCATTATTTCCCGGCGTGAGTTATTCGAGGATGGCGTGCAGCGCAAAATGGTTGCCTTTCTTGAAAAGGAAGGATTTACACTCGAACAGCTTACTTCAGGAATCGGCTATCCTGTGTCCATCACGCAGGCAATAGACGCTAAAAATGCAGCTATCCAAAAAGCCCAGCAGGCAGAAAACGAACTGCGGGTTGTGGAGGCGCAGGCCAGGAAAATGATCGTACAGGCGGAAGCGGAAGCCAAAGCGAATGATCTGAAACAGCGGACACTTTCACCATTGCTCATTCAGCAGCAATTCATCGAGAAATGGGACGGGAAAACCCCGCTTTATAGCAACAGCCCTGCTTTTTTCAAGAATGTCCAGTAACTAAACACACAGCAGAATATATTGGCGCCGTCCCCGGTATTTGTAAAACAGGGATGGCGCTGACGCTCTGGAATATTGGATTCAGCTCTTTACTTGTACTTATCATACAGGCCCTTTCCCTGTAAAATCAGCGGTGTAATCTTTTCAATGCGTTTCTGTTTTGTGGATTCCTGTCGGGCCTCTTCAATAAACAGAATATATTCCTTTCTTTTGCCTGATGTAAGCCGTTCAAAAGCCTCATTTAACGCGTTATCATGCTGTAATGCACTCAGTAACGGTTCAGGCACCGGAAGAGGCTGATGTTTTTCAGGAGCAATTTTTAGGCCCTTTTTTTCTATTTCTATAGCTTCAAGCAGGTATTCCATAATCTTCGCTTCATCGATCTGGTCCTTTGAAGTAAACCGCCATTGGCGTAATGATTTTGTTTTTCCTTCGCTTGCACTTACTAAAACATTGTATTTGTCTTTCAGAAATACACCGTTATTGAACCAGAGTGCGAAGTGATTTTTGAATCCTCCGTAACTCGCCACATTTCTGCCATTGTAGGTGAATACCTCCGTTCCCCATTTAATCGCTTTTTCCAGAGGGCTTTTTGAAAGAATAGATGCCAGAAGGGATAATTCTTCCGCCCATTGTCCATTATTCATCATCGTAATATTTTTTTATTGCTGACCGTATTTTGCTTGCAAAAAACCGATCGTTTCTCTCATCAGCCTTTTTAATGCTTCCGTGTCAATGTCAGCTAATTTTTTAATGTAAATACAGGCTTTACCCATTTTGAATTTACCCAGGTCGTTCAGCAGATGGGCATGTTCGGGGTTGCCGGTGTATACATATAACGAAATGGCTGCTTTACGCGGCGAAAATCCGATAAGCGGCCAGTCACCTTCCTGCCGGCTTCTTTCCGATTTATAATGATAAGTTCCGAATCCTATCATGGCAGTCCCCCACATTTTAGGTTCAAAGCCTGTGAAATCCTGCATCAGTTTGATGAGGTCGAAACTGTCCCTGCGTTTTTGCTCTGTATCAGCAAAGGTGTTGATGAATTCACTTACATCTGCGGCGGTTTGTTTTGTTTTTATTGCTGCCATAGTAGTAATATGTAAAAAGTGTAAAGGCCTGTTCTATCAAAACCTTTTTCTGCTCATCAGGTTATATATAAAAAAACGGAATATTATGAGTACAGAAAATGTATTGGGTAAAGAAGGAATTGATAAACTGAAATCATTAGCCGAAAATATTGACTTTTGTATGTTCTGTACTGATTTCTCCCGGCTACCTGTCGACGCAAGTCCTATGAGTGTTCAGGAAGTGGATGATCAGGGCAACATTTGGTTTCTGGCCAGTAAAGAAAGTGAAAAGTATGCTAATATTTCAAAAGATAACCGTGTACAATTGTTTTTTTCAGATCCTGCCGATTTTGTTTTTCTGAGTATTTACGGAATGGCTGGCTTTTCTGATGATCAGGCCCGTATTGACCGTTACTGGAATAAAATGGTGGAAGGCTGGTTTGAAAAAGGACGGGAAGATCCGTCGATTATCTTAATCAGCGTAAAGCCCGAAGATATCCGTTACTGGGAAACCAGAGATAATAAGCTCGTTACGATCGCCAAAGTATTGTGGACCGCAGTTTCAGGTAATAAAACAGAGACGGGTATTGAAGGGAAAATAGAAATCTAAAGGCCGGGTTTCTATGCAAAAACTTCTGATTGTTAATGATAACGGATTGTATTGTCCTGCAGGTGATTTTTATATTGATCCCTGGAAACCTGTAAAAACGGCCTTGATTACACATGGACACAGTGATCACATGCGCTGGGGCATGCAGCAGTATATTTGCCATCATCATACCATACCGGTTCTGCACTTGAGACTGGGTGCTGAAAATGCTGTACGTGGTGTTGACTATGGTGAAGTGTTTGTACTGAACGGAGTTAAAATCTCCTTTCATCCCGCTGGGCATATTATCGGATCAGCGCAGATTCGTCTGGAGTCTGAGGGAGTTGTATGGCTGTTTACGGGGGACTATAAAACAGAACCTGACGGCGTAAGCGAGCCCTATGAACTTGTCAAATGCGACCACTTCATTACCGAAAGTACATTCGGTTTACCGGTCTACAGGTTTCCAGCTATTCAGAAAATCTACCATGACATGAATAGCTGGTGGAAACGGAATGCGGCTGAAGGCTACAATACCGTTCTGCTGGCTTATGCATTGGGTAAATCCCAGAATATATTGGCGCATCTTGATGAAAGCATCGGGGATATTTATTTACATGGAGCCGTAGCCAATACGAATGATGCTTTGAAGCAAGCGGGTTTTCATTTTCCAGGTCAGAGAATCACCGCGGAAACAGACCGTTCTGCCATTAAAGGTGCTTTGATTTTAGCCCCCCCTTCTGCGATGGATACCCCCTGGTTACGGACATTAGCACCCTATCGTATCGCCATGTGCAGTGGCTGGATGCAATTGCGGGGAGCCCGCCGGCGTCGTGGGGTGGATAAAGGTTTTCCGTTATCTGATCACTGCGATTGGTTGCAGCTCAATCGGGCCGTTAAAGAAACAGAAGCGAAATATGTTTATGTTACGCATGGCTATGAAGCCGTTTTTGCGAAATGGGTAAATGAAAATTATGGTATACCATCTGCTGTTTTTCAAACATTGTATCACGATTCAGAAACGGAAGAAGAATGAGGGATTTCGTAACCATGTTCGAGGCCATAGACGGGACAACCCGGACGAATCAAAAAATTGATGCGATCGTTCATTATCTCAGGCAGGCGGAGGATACGGATAAAGTTTTTGCTATTGCCATACTAACCGGTAATAAACCGAAGCGCCCTGTCAAAACAACGGACCTGCGGCTTTGGGCATCGGAATTATCCGGCACACCGCTATGGCTGGTAGAAGAGAGCTATTATATAGTGGGAGATCTGGCAGAAACCATTTCACTGATCCTGCCACGGCAGGAAGAGGTAAGGGATGATTCGCTTAGCGCAATATTTAAGGATATTGTGCGTATCCGGTCGTCAGACCAGGAAACGCAGCGCAACGTGATTGTTTCTTACTGGAACACCTTGTCGGGCGCAGCGTTATTTGTCTTCAATAAATTTCTGACGGGGAATTTCAGGGTAGGGGTTTCTAAAAAGCTGGTTGTTAAAGCCCTGGCAAAAGTACTTGACCAGGAAGAGGCTGTCATTGAACACCGGCTCATCGGAAAATGGAATCCGTTTGAAGAAACCATGGATACGCTCTTTAATGCATCCGGATCGGAGTCCAGATCTTTTTTGCCGTATCCTTTCTATCTGGCTTATTCAATTGAAAATCAGGTTGCGGGATTAGGGGAAATATCCGACTGGATTCTGGAAGCTAAGTTAGACGGTATCCGCGGACAATTGATTGTGCGGGAAGATCAGGTGTATGTGTGGAGCCGCGGAGAAGAACTGATGAATGAAAAGTTTACAGAATTTCTTTCATTGCATGAAAATGTACCAAACGGTACGGTCATTGACGGGGAGGTGATACCCTGGAAAAACGGTAAACCGTTGGATTTTCAGCTCATGCAGACACGGATCGGACGGAAGAATTTAACCAGAAAGTTTCTGGATGAAGTACCTTTGGTAATGGTTTGTTATGATTTGCTGGAATGGGAAGGTCAGGATATCCGTCATAAGCCACTGAGTGAAAGACGCAGATTGCTGACTGCTCTTTTAGCACAATATGCAGTGAACGATGTTTTGCTGTTATCCGAAGAAAAGTCTTTTCAAGACTGGGAGGAGGCGCAGGTTTACCGGGATACAGCCAGGCAATATGCAAGTGAAGGTCTGATGATCAAGAAGCGGGACAGTCCTTATGAGGCAGGCCGCAAACGTGGCAGCTGGTGGAAATGGAAAACCGAGCCCATGACGATAGACGGCGTGCTGATCTATGCACAGTCGGGTCATGGCCGCCGCGCAAATCTTTTTACCGATTATACGTTTGCTGTCTGGGACGAGGACCGGTTAGTACCTTTTACGAAGGCCTATTCGGGGCTTACCGATAAAGAATTGATTACAATCGATAACTGGATCAAGCGGAATACAATTGAGAAGTTCGGGCCGGTCCGCAGCGTTAAGCCTGAACTGGTATTTGAGCTGGCCTTTGAAGGTATCAGTTTAAGCAGCCGGCATAAATCGGGGGTGGCGCTGCGTTTTCCGAGGATTGTCCGCTGGCGGCAGGACAAGCCGCCGTCGGAGGCTAACACAAAAGAAGACTTGTTGCACATCATCCGCAATCTGAATGAATGAATTCGCTGAAGTCTGGTTTGCCAATCAGGGCTGGAAACCGCATCATTTCCAGGAGGAAACCTGGCGTAAAATGGCACAGGGTAAATCCGGATTGCTGAATGCCCCCACCGGGTTTGGTAAAACGTTTGCCATCTGGTTTGGGATTCTGGAACATTATTACCGTCAGCGTGATCAAAAGAAGAACCGAAAGAATACACTGCACAGCTTATGGATTACTCCTTTAAGGGCTTTATCCAAAGAGATTCATAAAGCGGCCTCCGGGGTAAGTGACGATCTGGAACTGGACTACCGGGTGGAATTGCGTACAGGCGATACCTCCGTTTCTGCCCGCCAGAAGCAACGTAAAAATCCCCCTCATTCATTAATAACCACACCCGAAAGTGTTCATTTATTACTGGCTACCAAAGGGAGCACGGCATATTTTGAAAACCTGGAATTTATAGTCGTGGACGAATGGCACGAATTGCTGGGCAGTAAACGCGGTGTATTGATGGAGCTGGCCATGAGCAGGATAAAAGCCATTAATCCGAAGCTGAAAATCTGGGGAATTTCAGCAACCATCGGTAACCTGGAGGAAGCGCAGGAAATTCTGTTAGGCAAAAACCATAAAGGGGTGATGGTAAAGGCTAATCTGAAGAAGAAAGTCGAAATCCGGACTATATTGCCAGACAACATTGAAACCTTTCCGTGGGCAGGGCATTTGGGAATTAAGCTGCTGGATAAAGTGGTGGATGTTGTCAATCAGTACAATTCGACTTTAATCTTCACCAATACGCGCTCACAATCCGAAATCTGGTACCAGCAGATTATTACAAAATATCCTGAATTTGCAGGTATTCTGGCTATTCACCACGGATCATTAAGTGACGAAATACGGGTCTGGGTTGAAAATGCATTACACGAAGGCAGGCTGAAAGCGGTCGTCTGCACCAGCAGCCTCGACCTGGGAGTGGATTTCCGGCCGGTGGATTGTGTGATCCAGATCGGATCTCCGAAAGGCGTAGCCCGTTTTTTACAGCGTGCAGGACGATCCGGGCACCGGCCGGATGAAACGTCTTATATTTATTTTGTGCCGACCAACTCCCTGGAGATTATAGAAGGTGATTCTTTAAAATATGCAGTAGCTGATAAAATTCTGGAGCAGCGGATGCCCTATATCCGGAGTTTTGATGTGCTGATTCAGTATCTGATGACGTTGGCCGTTGGTGACGGACTAGATGCTCAGCGGGTTTATGAGGAGATTAAAAACACCCATTGTTTTGATTCTGTCACAGAGGAGGAATATTACGAGTGCCTGAGCATGCTGATCCACGGAGGAAAAACATTGTCGGCTTATGAAGAATTTCACCGCCTGGTTTTAAAGGATAATTTGTATGTGGTCGAATCTAAAAAACTGGCCATGCGCCACCGCCTGAGTATCGGCGCCATTGTGTCAGATGTGATGATGAGCGTTAAATTCCTTGGCGGTAAATATTTAGGATCAATTGAAGAGTCTTTTATCGCGAAACTGCGGAAGGGCGATGTATTCTGGTTTGCAGGAAGACAATTGGAATTGCTGCATATACGTGCAATGGAAGTATTTGTGAAAGCCGCCGCAAAAAAGAAGGGAGTGGTGCCTTCCTGGATGGGAGGGCGTTTTTCCATTTCCCCGGACCTGGGATTGGCTATTCGTCATAGTTTCAGAAGTATTCATGCAGTACGCAATAAAAGCCATGAGATTAAATTTTTACAACCCCTCTTTAACGAACAGGCGAAAAGATCTGTATTGCCTGAAGAAGATGAATTACTGATAGAATACATCCATACCCGATATGGCCATCATTTATTCATTTATCCTTTCGAAGGAAAACTGGTACACGAGGGAATGGCACAGGTACTGGCATACAGACTGGGATTGATAAAGCCAGCCACTTTCAGTATTTCTTCTACGGAATACGGATTTGAACTGTTGTCGTCAACGGAATATGCCATTGATGAAGCATTATTGAACACTATATTGTCGGTAGGGAATTTACATGAAGACCTGACGTCTGGCATCAATGTCAGAGAAATGGCCAGAAGGAGATTCAGGGATATTGCCGGGATAGCTGGCCTTGTATTTCAGGGCTATCCGGGGAAAGAAATGAAAACAAAACATTTGCAGGCTAATGCAGGCTTATTTTTTAATGTATTTGAAGAGTATGACAGCAAGAATCTGTTATTGCGACAGGCCTATGATGAAGTGTTTGATTTTCAGTTGGAAGAAGGGCGTATGCAGCTTGCCTTCCGGCGGATTAATGATCATAAAATAGTATTATCTTTTCCCGATACGCTTACGCCATTTGCCTTTCCGGTATTTTCGGAATCTTTCAGGGAGAAATACAGTAATGAAGACTGGCAGAGCCGTTTAGAAACATTGAAAAATCAAATAGCCGCTAAATAAGTTTAATGATTCAAAGATTAATGCTGAATGGCCGGGAGGTGCTCCTGCTACCCCAGAAAGCTGTATTCATTCCACAGGATGAAATACTGATTATTTCAGACTGGCATTTAGGGAAATTGGCACATTTCAGAAAAGAAGGATTGCTGGTACCTTCCGTTCCGGTGGCTGATGAGCTGAACAGACTGGGAGAGTTACTGGAAAGTCTGCCGGTTAAAAAAGTGGTTTTTCTGGGCGATCTTTTTCACTCCCGCTGGAATACCGAATGGGACGCGTTTATACTTTATATCCATTCGTTTTCGCATATCAGGTTTGTGCTGACGAAAGGGAATCACGATATATTACCTGATGAGATTTTCAAAGAATCGTCCATTCAACTGCTGGATCAGATAGAACTGGAAGGTGGCATTGTATTATCCCATGAGCCTGTCAAAAATCTCTCTGATGATAAAATTAACCTGGTCGGGCACATTCATCCTGGTTGTATGATAACCGGACAAGGCAGACAGCAGTTTCGGTTACCGTGTTTTCATTTGGAAAATAATATACTCACTGTACCGGCTTTTGGAAAATGGACTGGTCTGCATATGCTAAAAAAGACCGGCAATACCCGCATTTTTGCAGTAGTGAATGATGCCGTGCTTGAAGTTTGACAGGGGAGTGCTATTACTCCGCCGCCCTACAGTCCCTTTATCCCGTAGCTGCTTCCTCAGACGTACAAAAGACCTTCCTGCGTCTCCTGTTTCCGAGGCCTTTCCTGTCCGGCCGGATACCCGGTCCTGTTGGGCAACGGGAAAATATTTTCCTTCCCGGGCAAACCTGTCAAAAAGGGAGATTTTAGCATTTCAGGTGCCCGGGCCACCCCTCTGATTGGGACAAGAGTGCCGTGACCATACAGGCAGCACTGTCACCCGGATGACTTTTCTGTAAAACGGCGTCTTAATGGCTGCACACCTGAGCCGTAGCCTGTCAACCGCAATACGATCAGACGGATTGTACATTGATCATGTCTGGCTGAAGGTGTCCGTTCTCCGTATGGAAAGCTTTTTTAATAATAAAGCAGGTTATACGGTGAGCAAACCCTCTGATCAGAAGAAAGAACAATACACCTATGCACACCTACCTTTTAAGGCTTTTTCTGGCTTTGCTTACC
>JBEBXQ010000161.1:0-9661 GCA_040391535.1 Telluribacter sp.
TAGCTAGTAGCCAGAAAGAAAAATAAAGGTAACAGACACCGGGAAGCAAAATATTGTTTAGTGTTCATCATAAAATTGAAATTTGATTTTATCCGGCACTGTATGCAAATCATACATGATGGCCTGATGCTATACAACGAAGAATCACCGTATTACAGATCAGAACCCGTATTGCTACAGATAACCACATGTTTCCATTTGAAAGCCTCTTCAGGAACAATACCTCTGTCTACTTTTTTCGCCCGTTAATGAACCAGTTGCTCCACCTCTGTCAGATCTTCCAGCAGACCGATTCCGTGTTCATTCAAACCAGCGAGGACGACTCTTCTGGTCTCGTTAATCAGAAGGGGATCAAATTTAGCAGTAACCCTGACATAATTTTCCGTAAAGCCCTGCATCTGTCCGTTTTCAACATCATCTTCAAACAACACGGTGAAGGTTTTTCCGATCTGGCTTTCGTAGAAAAGACGTTTCTTTTTCTCTGACAGAATATGCAGCATTCTGGAGCGCTCTGATCTCACTTTTTGAGGAACGACGGGTTTAATATCCAGTGCTGTTGTATTAGGGCGTTCGGAATAGGTAAATACGTGAAAATAAGAAACCTCCAGTTCGTTCAGAAAATGATAGGTTTCAAGAAATTCTGTATCCGTTTCACCGGGATGTCCCACAATCACATCCACACCAATGCAGCAATCAGGCATCAGGGATTTGATTTTTGCAACCCGCTCCTGGTATAACTCCCTTTTGTAACGACGGCGCATCAATCCAAGCATTTTATTGGATCCGGATTGAAGCGGAATATGAAAATGAGGCACAAAACGACGGGATTGTGCTACAAATTCAATGATTTCATCGGTCAACAAATTGGGTTCAATGGAAGAAATACGGTAACGCTCAATAGATTCCAC
This sequence comes from Telluribacter sp., assembly GCA_040391535.1. Lineage (GTDB taxonomy): Bacteria > Bacteroidota > Bacteroidia > Cytophagales > Spirosomataceae > JBEBXQ01. The sequence continues at coordinate 909 of JBEBXQ010000161.1, forward strand.
TTCGTCCAGCACTTTAATCAAATCCAGAAACGTTTCTTCACGCTGACCGTTATGCAAGCCGAAATCACCTATATTGACCCCGGTAAGCACAATTTCTTTCACACCTTTGGAAGCGATTTCGCGGGCTGATTTTACGACATTTTCAATCGTATCAGACCGGCTTTTGCCTCTTGCCAGCGGAATCGTACAATAGGCGCAGGGATAGTCACATCCATCCTGCACTTTAAGAAAAGTACGTGTCCTGTCGTTGAGTGAATAAGAAGCATGATAATCAACGGCCTCTTCAATCGAAGTTGCCAGCACCCTTCCTTTTCCGGCAGATGGTTTTTCAAAAGTCCCCAGCAGGTCAATCAGCCTGAATTTCTCGGCAGCACCTAATACAGCATCAACCCCCTGGATATTTGCTATCTCTTCGGGTTTCAGCTGGGCATAGCATCCCATCACGGCTACAAACCCGTCGGGGTTGATCGTCTGCGCTTCACGGACAATTTTTCTGCATTTTTTATCAGCATTGTCAGTTACAGAACAGGTATTAATGACAAATATATCAGGCGTTTCATTGAATTCTACTTTACGGAAACCTTTCTCTTCAAATAATCTTGAAATTGACGATGTCTCCGAATAATTCAATTTACAACCCAGGGTATAAAAAGCTACTTTCTTCATTCCTACACAATTATCGTGCAAAGTTAAGCTGTTTTTCCGACTTTCAGGAAACTACCATTCAATTGGGGCGCAACTATTTGAGGCAGAATTTATTTTTTGTGTTGTCACTTAGGGGTTTTCATCATAAAATTGATTTTTTTTGCACTCATAATTCAATTAATTCAAAAACGTTTTATAATGACCTTTCGCTCCAAAGCCATTGAGGTAGCTCTAAACAGGCAGCCATTTCAGCCGCAACTACCAACGGATAAAGTAACAGAGTTATACGGAAGCAATACCTTCAGTGAAGAAGTAATGCGTACCATGCTCTCTCCTGAAGCCTATCTTAAAATATCTTCAGCTATCCGGACCAACTCTACAATTGACCGGGAAATTGCCGAAGAAGTAGCTGCCGCCATGAAATCATGGGCTATTTCAAGAGGAGCTACGCACTATACGCACTGGTTCCAGCCGTTAACCGGTACCACTGCTGAAAAGCATGATTCCTTTTTTGATATCGGGCAGAACGGAAAAGCTATTGAAAGACTGAGAAGCGGAGCATTGGTCCAGCAGGAACCCGATGCGTCTTCTTTTCCGAGTGGCGGACTGAGAGCTACTTTCGAAGCCCGTGGCTATACAGGTTGGGATCCGAGTTCTCCAGCTTTTTTAATGGATAACGGTGCAGGCGGAAAAACCCTTTGTATTCCTTCTGTCTTTATTTCTTATACCGGAGAAGCGCTCGATTATAAAGCACCGCTGCTGCGTTCGCTGATAGCCATCGATAAAGCCGCCACTTCCGTAGCACAATATTTTAACAGGGATGTCAGCAAAGTCACTCCTACCCTGGGTATAGAGCAGGAGTATTTCCTTGTGGACCGTGCATTGTTTTATGCGCGCCCTGATCTGGTCATGGCCGGCAGAACGGTTTTCGGCCACGGCCCGTCACGCGGACAGCAGCTGGAAGATCATTACTTCGGCTCCATTTCTCCCCGGATCAACTCATTCATGGTTGATTTTGAATTTGAGGCATTAAAGCTGGGAATACCTGTCAGGACACGACACAATGAAGTAGCGCCCGGACAATACGAGGTGGCACCTACTTTTGAGGAGACCAACCTTGCTATTGACCATAACGCATTGTTAATGGATCTGATGCAGAAAATTGCCGAAAAGCATAATTTCAAAGTATTGTTTCATGAAAAGCCATTCGCCCGTATCAACGGCAGTGGAAAACACAATAACTGGTCTTTGATTACAGATACCGGAATTAACCTGCTGGCACCCACCAGCAAACCAAAAGAAAACCTCCGGTTTCTGGCATTCCTGATCAATACGATCAAGGCGGTACACGACCATGGAGATCTGTTGAGAGCTTCAGTAGCCTCTTCGGCCAACGAATACCGGTTAGGTGCTCATGAAGCTCCGCCTGCAATTTTCTCTGTCTTCCTGGGTACCGAGTTAACCAATATGTTGCAGGACCTGGTAGATCATGGAGATATCACTCTGGAAAAAGGCGAAAATTTTTATTACAAACTTGGCATCAACCGCATACCTAATCTGTTGCGTGACAATACAGACCGTAACCGTACATCACCGTTTGCATTTACAGGTAATAAGTTTGAATACCGTGCAGTTGGCAGTAGCTCAAACAGTGCTTCTTCTATTATCGTGCTGAATACCATCGTTGCCAATCAGTTAAAAGAATTCAAAAAAGAACTCGATCAGCGGCTGGCGGCAGGCGAAGAAAAGAAAGTAGCTATTGTCGAAATTCTTGTTAAATATTACATCGAATCCCAGAAAATCCTATTTGAAGGAAACGGATATTCTGACGAATGGATCAAGGAAGCCGAAGCACGTGGCCTGACCAATGTTTCTGAAGCAAACCGTGCACTGGCCGATTATATTTCTCCGTCAAGCATTCAGGTGTTTGAAAACGTGGAAGTACTCAATCGTCGTGAATTGCATGCCCGCTATGAAATTGAGCTGGAAAACTATGTGAAGAAAATACAGATTGAGTCAAGGGTAATTGGCGACCTTTCCCTGAATCATATTGTTTCAACGGTTATTAAATATCAGTTCAAGCTTGCACAGACCGCCCGCTCCATGATTGAAGTAGGGCTGACAGAGGAAGCCCAGCCAACGATAGACATTATGCGTGAGCTTGCGCAACGTGCCAACGCCATCAAAAACCTTGTGCAGGAAATGACCGATACCAGGAAACGAGCCAATAAAATCGAAAATATCATTGAGCGTGCTGAAGTCTATGGCAGAGAAGTAAAGAGCTATTTTGAAAAAATAAGATACGAAGTAGATAAACTTGAGCTGGTTATTGATGATGAAGACTGGCCATTGGTTAAATACCGGGAATTACTTTTTATTAAATAATCATTTTCCAGTAAAATTTCCGGCTCAAACATTCCGTTAAAACGGAAATTTTACTGATATTTCGGTTTCAAACTTGTCCAATTATTAACAAAAACAACAAATAACCAAAAGCAATGAATCCCGGATATGATCCAGAAGAGATTGCCCTTTTAATTCAGGAATGCAACAGAGAGGGTAAGAATTTTATTTATGTTGAAGATGAAATTGGGGAGGAAAACAATGATGAGCACGCACACGTACAATTCATAGGTCAGCACAGAGGTCAGAATGTGATCTATGATGCACTTATTTATACCTTACGCCTGCACCACTCAATGCTGGTTTATGATGCCGCTCTGGAGAAAGTCAAAAAGGAATACCCGGACTATGTTGCCGAAGATGATGATGATTTTACTGAAATCACTGATCCGGAAAGACAGGAAGACGCCGAAGTGCTGCTGACAGAGTTCATTGATGAACTTGAAGAAAGTGAAGAAATAAAAGTAAGCGAGCACGTTGAAATCGACAATACTTTTGAATACGGAATCGGTCTTGAAGTGGGGCTTAACAGAAATGCTATCGATGATAAGGTAATTACTGATTTTATCACACGCTTCAATGCCGGCCGCCTGAATCTTGATAATGGCGTTTACTCTTTCAAAAGCGAGGATGAAGAAGATTACGAGGACGATTAAATAGTATTCAACGATATAATATGAAAGGCACTGTTTCAGGCAGTGCTTTTTTTCTGGTGTGCAATAAAACTAAAAAGCCCTCCAGCAATGCCGGAGGGCTTTTCTATCAGTATTCCAAATTACACTTTTGCATTTTTAACAGTCTCAATAATTCTGGCAGCTACTTTATAGGGATCAGCCGCTGAGTTCGGCCGACGATCTTCCAGCCAGCCTTTCCAGCCTCTTTCTACAGTAGCGATCGGGATACGAATGGAGGCTCCACGATCAGAAATACCATAACTGAACTGATCAATTGACTGGGTCTCGTGCTTACCGGTCAGACGTAAATGATTATCTGCACCATAAACAGCAATATGCTCTTTCACTACCGGGGCAAACGCCTGGCATATTGCATCATAAGTTTCTTTTTTACCTGCTGTACGCAACACGCTGTTTGAGAAATTGGCGTGCATACCTGACCCGTTCCAATCGGTATCTCCAAGTGGTTTACAATGCCAGTTAATGGATACACCGTATTTTTCACCTATTCTTTCCAGCAGATACCTGGCCACCCAGATCTGATCACCGGCATCAGCTGCTCCTTTGGCGAAAATCTGAAATTCCCACTGTCCGGCAGCCACTTCGGCATTAATACCTTCAACATTTAAACCGGCTTCAATACAAGCGTCCAGATGCTCTTCCACGATGTCACGACCAAAAGCATTCGTCGCCCCCACTGAGCAATAGTATGGCCCCTGAGGAGCCGGGTAACCGTTTCTTGGGAAACCCAGAGGTTTGTCGGTTTCAGGATCCCAAAGGAAATACTCCTGCTCAAAACCAAACCAGAAATCATTATCATCATCTTGAATCGCTGCTCTCCCGTTGGTTTCATGCGGTGTACCATCAGAATTCAACACTTCGCACATCACCAGAAATGCATTTTTCCGCAATGGATCAGGACAAACAAAGACCGGCTTCAAAATACAGTCAGAAGCACCGCCTTTCGCTTGTCCGGTCGAAGAACCGTCAAATGACCAATTGGACAAATCTTCTAATTTTCCACTGAAATTTTCTTCAATTTTAGTTTTACTACGCATTCCCTGGGTGGGGAGAGAACCATCTAACCAGATATATTCAAGTTTTGACTTTGACATAGGTTAATATTATAAAAGTGATCAAATAATTTGTTATACAGATATTAATGGGACAAATGTAATGCACAAATCTATTTTCGTAAAATTTTATTAATAAAAATATTGGTATTTAGAAATAAAATTATGTAAATATAAAAATTCCAATCTATTTGTGTGTTATTTTTAATTTTTTTCATGTGTTTGATTTACTTCAGCTATGTGATCAAAATTCGATTTTTAATCAAAAACAGGTTTCATTTTCATCGGAAATAATTCATTTTTCTGATATTTCATATATAATAGGTTCATAGTACAATTCTCTGTTTTATGTTATTCTGTCTGTATATTTGCCCTGTGATTGATTTTAATCCCAGGGTTTACTTATTTAATATGCATTTGTTTTACCAGCCAGTTATCAAGGAAAACCGCCTGACGGGCGACGAGGCTAATCATTGTACTAAAGTCATGCGCATGCAGGTCGGCGATCGCTTTCAGGTAACGGATGGCAACGGCAATATATCAACATGCGAAATATCACGGATCAATAAAAGTGAGATTATCTACGAGATTATAACAACCATCGCGGTGAATCCCCGGCCCTATACCATTAAAATGTTTATTGCACCTACCCGGAAAATTGAACGCAATGAATGGATGGTAGAAAAAATGGTGGAGCTGGGAGTAGATGAAATTCATTTTTTCAAATCCGAGCATACACATGCTGATAGCTTCAGAAGAGTCACCAACCCGGAAAGACTGAACCGTATCGTAATTTCGGCTATGAAACAGTCCGGTCAGGCATTTTTACCAACTGTTGTCATCCATCAATCTATGGCCCCGGTTTTTGACCTTAGTAAAGACACCCATAAGTATATAGCATATGTGACAGAAGAAAGGAAATCACCTCATCTGAGTCATTTAATTGAAAAAGACAGTACAAGTAGTGTCCTGATCGGCCCTGAGGGCGACTTTTCCGGAGAAGAAATCTTTACCGCCGTCAAAGCGGGTTTTCAGCCGGTTTCATTGGGAAAAACACGGCTTCGTACAGAAACTGCTGCGATTATTGCCTGTCATTGCGTACATTTAGGAAATAACTTCTCTTCCGACAATTAATACCCGGCGTTTTATGCAACTCAGAAAGTGGCCTTTATATTGTTTTTTTGTACTGCTGCTGTCCGTTCCGGTGGCAGGATCGGCTCAATATGCCTTTAAAATTGCAAAGGTGCGCTATCAGGGCGGAGGCGACTGGTATGCCAACAAAACTGCTTTGCCTAACCTGATAAAGTTCTGTAATCAGGAACTCAAAATGAATATTGATCCGGAGGATCAGGTGGTAGATGTGGGGAGCATTGAAATATACAATTATCCTTATGTCTATCTCACCGGGCACGGAAATGTGCTGTTCTCAAATGAAGAAGCTTTTAATCTCCGGAATTATCTCATGTCAGGCGGATTTTTACATATTGACGATAATTATGGGCTGGACGTGTTTATCCGAAGAGAAATGAAAAAAGTATTTCCAGAGCTCAGTTTTGTAGAAATTCCGTTTAATCATCCTGTTTACAGACAAAAATTCACCTTTTCTGACGGACTTCCGAAAATACATGAGCACGACGCGAAAAGGCCACAGGGATTCGGACTTTTCTTTGAAGGACGGCTGGTGTGTTATTACTCGTATGAAAGCGACCTGGGAAATGGCTGGGAAGACCAGAGCGTACATAATGATCCGGAAGAAATCAGGCTGAAAGCTTTACAAATGGGGGCTAATATGCTGATGTTCGCTACAACGATGCTTTAAAATCACTTCTATCCACGGTCCTTCAGCATTTTCCTGATGGTTGTATTAATCGTATCGGTTTTGAGTTTTTTCTGAATTACAACGGGTGCAGCCATACGTTCTGAACAATTGTATAACTCACACCGCTCACAGGTTTCATTGACCTGGCGCCCGGGAATATCAAGATCCCGGCTGAACCTGATTTGCTTCCGTGTCTGTGCATTCATCGGAATCCCCATTGAAACACTCATATTCTGATTAGACCCTATCCCTGCCGCTTTGGCAAAGCTGATAATCATATATTCATTTTTACTGTTGACATAGGTAGATATCTGAGCCTTGCAAAGAATCTCGTCCGGATTCTCCGGTTTACGATAAGCCAGCTCATTCAGAATGGTCAGCGCCAGCCAGCGGCGGCAATAATGCTCCTCCTTCACCATATTGGGGTTATGCTTCTTGGAAAGATGCATCTCCTTGGTGAGATCAAACCGATTCTCTCCCGGAAAATTGGTGAACCGGTAGAAAAACATCTGATTGATATCAAAGTACTTAGGAAGCACATTGCTGATCCGGTAACAGAAAGTTTCGGGCGTAGTTCTGAAAAAAGTGATCATTTCCAGCAGCATTGCGGGCTGCCATTTCTCCTGCGCGAAGAATTTTTTCAGCTTCTCTACCAGCATACTCCGCTTGATGATGATCGCACTGGCAAAATAAGACGCCTTGTAATTGTTCAGGAGATTTTCAAACGAATCGGCCTCTACCAGAGAAGTGGAATACAGGCGGTTTTTCAGCTTCAGATATTGATACCCGATCTCCCTTCCCAATACGAAAACCCTTTGATGAACATTCAGATTTTCATTGAGCATCAGCCTCATACCATGCCCTTTCGGCACAGTCAGAGACCTGACGCCAGCCAGTTCCGGATAGGTTTTCAGAGAAATGGTCTCGATCTCGTATTTATATTCCCTTTTGAGCATATCCAGCAGATACCCTTCGTCGAGCAACCTCATTTCGGGTATATTAAAGTCTTTAAAAAACCTTTCCGCTTCCTGCTCAATATCTTCAAAATAATTATCATGCATTTCCTGGTAGGTCCTCAGAGCCGAAAAATAAAACTGTTCAACAGTCATATTGTAATTCCGAGCAATTTCGATTAAAGTTCCCACGAAAGCACTGATTTTGGTAGGTGCACCGGAAAGCAGTTCCAGTAAAGTAGCAGGATCTATTCCGAACAGCTCCAAGGGAAGCTCAGTGAGTATATTGGAATCAAGCAATTCTGAAATCGGCTCCAGTTTCTTATTAAGCTTAAGCGAAACCAGTTCATCATACTCCACTTCCATGGCCCGCGCCAGTCCCAGTATCTTATCTGCTTTCGGATATTTTTTCCCTTTTTCAATTTCATTAATATAAGAAACCGACAAACCCGACAACCGTGAGAGGTCATTAAGGGACATCCCTTTATCAAGGCGTAACTGTTTCAGTTTCAAGCCAAAAACCAACCGTATATTTTCAGTACTTAATGCCACTCAGGTAATATTAAAAATGATAATAAAATACTATAATATAGAAATAAAAAAATAAATCAGCCCAAAATAATGACAATGCGAAATTTCGCAGTTTTGACAAAATTATAAAAAAAGCCGGTTTAAAACCGGCTTTCAGTGTTTGTAATATTATTTACGGGATTTCAGGACTTTAGACCATGATGTTGCTTTTACCTTAGGACTGAAGGTTTCCATCACCTGATCATAATTGGAAAGGTCAATCCGGGCGTCAGTTAAGAAGGATGCTGGTATTAATACAACGCGAACATCTTCAAGATTTCTTGCCGGAGTTTCTGCACTATCTTCAGAATAACCTGTCAGAAGCAAATCAAGATAGAAAGCAGAGTCTTCCACCCCATGTACAAACGTGTATGAACTACTGCCACCTCCGGCAAATGCCACAACACCCGGCATAGGCCACCAGTAACCCTGGCTTTTGATATAGACCATAATTACAAGATTCTCGTCATACATTGCAGCCTCGTCCTCTGTAAGATCTTCAATTGTAATAATGTTACCCCCGTCAGTAAAACCTTCCACTGCACCTGTTGAAAATACAAATGCTCCGCCGCCACTTCCATCGCCATCTTCTCCCGGGTCGCCTTTATCACCTTTA
>JBEBXQ010000162.1:0-9515 GCA_040391535.1 Telluribacter sp.
AGTATTGTGATAAAAGGAACTACCTCAGGAACTGTAACGGATATGGACGGTACTTATGAATTAGTAGTTCCTGACAATAACGCTGTATTGGTTTTCAGCTTTGTCGGATACAATCAACAGGAAATTACGGTTGGTAATCAGACCCGGATTGATATAACACTGCTGAGTGATGTGAAAGCCCTGAGTGAAATTGTGGTTGTAGGTTACGGAACTGCCAGGAGAAAAGATCTTACAGGGTCCGTTCAGCAGATTTCGTCAAAGGATTTTAACCCGGGAATTAATCCGAATCCATTGCAGGCTATTCAGGGGAAAGTAGCCGGATTGGTTATTACCCAGCCTTCAGGCGACCCTAATCAGGCCCCTACGGTACGTTTACGCGGATATACGTCTCTGGCGGGCGGAAGTGATCCTTTGTATGTAGTTGACGGGGTGATCGGCGTTCCGATCAATACCATCTCACCGGATGATATCGAATCCATGGATGTGATGAAAGATGCTTCGGCTGCCGCCATTTACGGTTCCAGAGCAGCCAACGGCGTTATTATGGTAACGACCAAAAGAGGTAAGTCGGGAAGGACAACCGTTACGTTTAACAATTACGTAGGTGTTGAATCCATTGCTAAGAAGCTCAACCTCATGAATGGTGATGAATACCGCGAGCAGGTACTCAGGATTAAAGGACAGGATGCCTTCAGCGATACCCAGCGGTTTCCGGTAGATGCACAGGGAAGAGGATATAATACTGACTGGATCAACGAAATAACGCAGTCGGCTGTTACCAATAATCATGATTTTGCGGTTTCCGGAGGCTCTCCCAATTTCTCATACCGTGGCTCTGTTAATTATATCAACCGGGAGGGGATTGTAAAAAACACAGGTTTTAACCGTATCACCGGAAGGATCAATATTGACCAGAAAGCCCTCGATAACCGGTTGAGCGTTCAGTATAACCTGGCTATTACAAATACCAATTCTAAGAATGCTGATGGCGGTATTATTACCAGGGCTACTACTTTCCTGCCTACTTTGCCGGTAACTAATGCCGACGGGTCTTATTATGAAATCCCGGGAAGTTTTGATTTGTTCAATCCCGTTGCCATGCTTAACAGCCAGAAATATGACGGTGAGCTACGGTCGCTGATCGGCGGACTTAATCTTAAGTATGAAATACTGGACGGTCTTACCTTGGGTGTCAACGGAGCTTTGCGTAACAATAATAGTGTTACCAGCCGGTTCCGTGATGTGAGTGCAAGAGGGTATGAATCAGAAAACGGAAGAGCAGAAAGGAGTTACGGGCAGACCAATGACAAGCTTTTTGAGATGACAGCCAATTACCAGACCAACCTGGGAGATGGCAGCAGCAATCTGGCCATATTGGGGGGGTATTCCTTTCAGGATGTGATCAATGACGGTTTCGGAGCTTATAACCAGCAGTTTGTTACCAACCTGATCGGCTATGATAACCTGGGTCTGGGTGCGGGTTCAGGCCTTAACCCGAAATCAGATTATGGAACTTCCTACCGGAACCGTACAAAACTGGCTTCTTTCTTTGGTCGTGCGACCCTGAATATGTCTGATCGCTATAACCTTACAGCTACATTGCGGTACGACGGCAGTTCCAAATTCGGGGCTAATAACAAATGGGCGTTGTTCCCGTCGCTGGCAGCCGGATGGACCATCTCTGAAGAGTCTTTCTTTGGACAGGGATCAGCCGTTAATTATCTGAAATTAAGAATAGGATGGGGGCAGACCGGAAACTCGGAAGGAATCGCTCCTTACCAGTCACTACAGTTATATGGCCAGAAAGGTTCTTATTTTGACGGTGGCATCGGAGACTTTTTGCCCGGGTATGGAATCGTACAGAACGCCAATCCGGATCTGCGCTGGGAAATACTTTCCCAGACCAACGCCGGACTTGATTTCCAGATTGCAGGAGGACGTTTCTCCGGCACCATCGAATATTATAACAAGAATACAAAGGATATGCTTTATCCCTATACGGTACCTGCTGATGGGGTAAAGTATTTCACCAATTCTATTATTGCCAATGTGGGTAGTATGCGTAACAGCGGGGTTGAGCTTTCTTTCGGTGGCGGTATTATAGAAAGTACTAATTTCAGCTGGAATTCAAGAATTGTGGCTGCCTATAATAAAAACACCATTGTTGCGCTGGGAAATGACGAGTTCAATTCAGGGCAGATCCGGTTTAATGCCTTCGGAGGAAGAGGGTTGAGTGATGTATTTGCGTCCATCCTTCAGGAAAAAGAAGCGCTGGGGATTTTCAATAATGTCCCGCATTTTACAGGTTTTGTGAATGTTGACGGAAAAGATGTGATGTCATTTGAAGGCCGTGACGGGAATTCCTATACACAGCTTGATTCAGCCAAGCTGGGCTATACCCATAATCCGCAGCCATTCCTGACCGGAGCGTGGATCAACAGTTTCAATTATGGCAATTTTGACCTGAACTTTCAGCTGCGGGGTGTGTTCGGGAATAAAATCCTGAATAATCTTCGCTCGAATCTTTCCATTCCAGGCTCTGTGCTTGAAACCAATATGCTTAGGGACATCCAAGATCTGCCGGCCAATTTCAGCACCAATGTACTGAGTGACTACTGGCTGGAGAGCGGCACGTTTGTCAGACTGGATAACTGGCAGTTGGGTTATAACCTATCCATCGACAATAAGTACATTTCCAATGCCAGGATATATATAGGAGGAAACAACCTCTTTACCCTTACCAAATATAAAGGTATAGACCCAGAACTTCAGGTAAAAGGAGATCTGCAGGATAGCGGACGAAGCCAGCGGCCTAACAACCTGGGCATGGACGCGTCCGGGATTTATCCCCGTACCCGCTCTTTCCAGTTGGGTGTTAATCTGACTTTCTGAGGTAATTGTTGAATATTAAAACTTAGAACTAATGAAAAAATATATAATAAACGGATCGCTGGCAGCTTTTATGTTCCTGTTCGGCCAATCCTGTACCGATTTGAGTGAAACCACTTACGATGTTATTCCTACCGATCAGTTTGGTAATACACCGGAGCAGCAGGCTGCGCTCATCGGACCACTTTATACCAGTCTGGGTGATTATTTCGGAAGATATGCCGAGCTGAATACAGCTACTGACGAGCAGGTTATTCCTACACGGGGAGGAGACTGGGGAGACGGAGGTGCATGGAGGAGGCTTTACCTTCATACCTGGGAAGTAGTTGCAGATAACGGCCGCTTTAACGGGATGTGGACATGGTGTTATAACAGCATAACTTCCATTAATCTTCAGCTGGCAGGTGTTTCAGACCCGGCCGTGCAGGCAGAACTGCGGGCCTTGCGGGCTTTCTATCATTATATTGCAATGGATCATTTCGGAAATGTCATCATTGCTGACAAAATCGGCGGTGATACCCCTGTTCAGAAAACCAGAACTGAGATTTTTGCCTGGATTGAAAGCGAGCTGCTGGCGGTGTATGATGACCTGAGTGATACCGCCGGCGGGGCTTATTACGGCCGTTTCAATAAGTATGTGGTGGATATGTTTCTGGCAAAACTTTATCTGAATGCAGAGGTATATACCGGAACACCCCAATGGGGCAAAGTAGTGGATTATACATCCAGGGTTATTGAAGATCAGAAATATTCGCTGGTCAGTGATTTCTTCAGCAATTTTTCTGTAACGAATCACAATTCAACTGAAATTATCCTTGCTACGCCATTTGACAGGTCCAAAAGAACCGGGATGAATATTCAGCGCCGTACATTGCATTACCTCAATCAGCTAACCTACAATTTGTCACTTTCAACGTGGAACGGCTATTGTACGCTGGAGTCATTCTATAATTCATTTGAAGATCAGGATCTGAGAAAGAATATGTGGCTTGTCGGGCAGCAGTACAATAAGGATGGCACACCGTTATCGGACGATGGCGTGCCGCTGGCTTATAATCCGGTTATTCCATCGCTTGAAATGGCGGGCGGCCCCATTACCCGAATGGCAGGTGCACGTAGCCAGAAATATGAAATTCAACGCAATAATACGGTGGGTGACCAGGATAACGATTTTGTGATTTTCCGTTTGGGTGACGCCTACATGATGCGGGGAGAGGCCAATTTCCGTTTGGGCAAATCGGCTGAAGCACTGGAAGATATCAATGTGATCAGAAGAAGGGCATTGGTAGCTGAATTCACAAGCCTGGATCTGGATAAAATTCTGGCAGAACGCGGACGCGAATTCGCATGGGAATACCAGCGCCGGCAGGACCTTATCCGTTTCGGGAAATTTACAGCTCCCAAAACCTTTAAGACCAATACATCCCCCGAATTCCGGAATCTTTATCCGATTCCGAAAGACCAGTTGGATCTGAATCCGAAGCTGAACCAAAATCCAGGGTATTGATTTAATCTGTAAAAAGTAGAGGTTGCCGGCGGAATTATCTTTGCCGGCAACCTCTTTTCATTTAATTCACAGGAGGAAGAGGGGGTGTCAGTGAAATATAAAAAGTGCGGATATATTCCGACGTCATTACTGACCTAAATTTTACAGAAGGTGCTAATACCGGTTTTCAGGATAAAATAGATGATTTTTCTGGCTATTGTACCAATGAGTATACCACCCGGAATAATGACGGCCAAGGCCTTTATTACCCAATCAGTAATTTTTTCGATTGAAGAGTCATTATTGATGTACTTACAAAGAATCTCTTTTATTTTCTTGAAAATCTTTTTTCCGCTTTTCTTTGGGGAATAGGGCAGAACCTTCGTGGAGATAAGGGTTGCAATACTTTCATTGTCATAATACAACGGCGCAATTAAACTTTCTGCCTGCAAATAAATTTCACCCAGCTCTTCTTCAATACCGGATTGAATATCAGCGTCTGACATGGATGCGAAAAAGTCCGCTGTTTTGTTGGCGATTTCATTATTGATTTCTCTGATCAGATCTTCGGAATCAATCCATTCAAGTTTTTCATTGAGTAAAAGCATGACATATGGGGTTTAAGAATGTAAACTAACTAATTTGACTGATACAAATTTAGGTCTTAAACAGGGCTGAAGACAACCGTATTTGTACGGGAAAATCATCCGTAAAACCACGGTTTTCAGATCATTATTAACGATATTGCTGTCCTGTAACGTAGGGAGACCCAAGACCAGATTTTCCGTTTATCTGTTCAGAAGCGGCTGCTGAGTTTTACGGACGTTTTATAGAAAAATTTTAATTTCCAGAATAATGGATTAATAATAAAAAATGAGAAAAGTAATATTGGATTTAGCGGTTACACTTGACGGGTTCATTGAAGGTCCGAACGGTGAAATCGATTGGTGTATTCTGGATGATGATATGGACTTTGATGGCTTTTTAGCTGGTATCGATACGCTGTTTTATGGCAGGGTGAGCTACGATACCTGGGGTAATTTCCAGCCGGACGTCAAAGCTGAACCAGCTGAGCAAATGTTATGGGAAGGCATACATTCCAAGAAAAAATTTGTTTTTTCGGGCCAAAACAGAAAAGATGACAAAGCTGTCTTTGTGAGTTCTGATATAGCCGGAAAGGTAACAGAGATGAAAAATCAGGAGGGAAAGGATATCTGGTTGTATGGCGGCGCAAGCCTTATTAAGACATTTATCCGGTTGGGACTTATCGATATATACAGAATATCAGTGCATCCGGTAGCTTTGGGAAGTGGCAAGCCCTTATTTGAGGACCTTGCAGAGCGGATTGAATTGAAACTGATTAAAACCAATATTTTCAGGTCGGGTGTTGTTCAGTTAATCTACGAATCCGGAAACAGAAGTTATAATGATTGATAACCTTGTTACAGAATACAGTTTAAAAAAAGCGGTGAAATTGTAAACTACTTTTTATGAAGGAAGAAATTGAGATATTCTATCCGGAAACTCAGGCCGAGTGGAGGGAATGGCTAGAGAAACATCATATTTCGAGGCAGTCGGTCTGGATGGTTTTTTATAATAAAAATTCCGCCAAACCTTCCATTACCTGGAGCGAAGCGGTAGATGTGGCGCTTTGTTTTGGCTGGATCGACAGCAAAAAAATAAAGATAGACCACGAAACATCGCACCAGTTTTTCTGTAAAAGAAAAGCGAAGAGCACCTGGTCTAAAGTTAACAAACAAAAAACCGTCTGGCTAATTGCAGAAGGGTTGATGACCGAAGCGGGTTTGCGCAGTATTGAAATCGCCCGGCAAAACGGTTCGTGGACTATGCTGGATGATGTTGAAGAACTGATCGTACCTGATGACCTTGAAAGAGCCTTGCGTGCGCAGCCGGATGCACAGGATTATTTTGTAAGTTTAAGCAAGTCAGCAAAGAAGGCCGTTTTGCACTGGCTTATAATGGCAAAACGGCATGAAACGCGGCAAAAACGAATTGAAGAAATTGTAGATCTGGCCTCTAAAAGGATGAAAATAAGGTAACCGGGAAAAAAATAGTACATTGAGGAAGAAAATTCAGAACAAATGCTGTCTCTTCATGAACTACCAGACCTTTCAACCGCACGCTGACCTGTCCTCCCTGGTAAAATGCTACTGGACTTTAGAAATTCCGGCCGTAGCTGATGCCCAAAAGCAACGGATTATTCCGGATGGCTGTTTAGAGATGGCATTTATTCTGGGAGACGATATTAAGCGGTATACTTCTGACGAAGCGTTTATTCTGCAGCCCCGTGCCATGGTACTCGGTCAGACCATTGATCCTTTTTATATTCAACCTACCGGATATGTCAATACTTTCGCTGTCCGGTTTTATCCTTACGGTTTCGCGAACTTCGTGACTTTACCCATTCAAAAGCTGGCAAACACAGAAACTCCTTTAGCTATGCTGTTCGGGGAACAGGCTGCACGCGAACTGGAACAAAAAATGATCCGGGCTTCAGCTACGAAAGAACGGATTGAAATTGTAGAAGATTTTCTTTTTAATAAGCTGAGAAGTGAAGCCACCATTGACAGCATTGTAAAGCTAACCATTGATACCATCATGGCCACCAAAGGAAGCGTGGCGATCAATGACATTCTTAAAGAAGATTTATCAAAAAGAAGGCAACTTGAGCGGAAGTTTTTGAAGCAGATTGGCGTCAGTCCGAAGCAGCTGGGAAAAGTGATCAGGTTGCAGACTGCTTTAAAGATGCTGCTCAGCCGGCAATCGGAAAACTTAACCCGAATCGCCTACGATAGTGCGTATTACGATCAGGCTCATTTTATCAAAGACTTTAAGGAGTTTACAGGTATTAATCCTAAAGAATTTATGGATGATGGTACAATGACCCTTTCATCTCTTTTCTATAAGGAAGAATAGAATGACGCATTTTTACAATTTCAGATATGGCCGAAGCAGTAAGTTTACGCTCTGACATAACGTGTAGATAAATATGGAAAATCTAATTTCGATCGTAGAAATCCCCGTCGCGGACTTTTTCAGAGCTGTCACCTTTTATCAGGCAATTTTAGACGTCAGCATTGAAGAAACGGAAATGGATGGAATGCAAATGGGCGTATTGCCTGGTAATGGTGAAACCGTCAATGTCGTACTGGTAAAGGGAGATGGATATCAGCCTTCAGCGGCGGGTGCGTTAATTTATCTGAATGCCGGCAACAATTTACAGCTTGCCTTAGATAAAATTGAACCAAACGGAGGAAAAATTATAATGCCGAAAACCGAAATCAGCCCTGAAATGGGCTTCTTTGCATTGTTCATGGATACAGAAGGGAATAGGTTGGGATTGCATGCTATCCGCTAATGAATTAACAGAGGGGTGAGAAGTTTATATATTCATCATTTTGTATAAAAAATCTGGCATATTTACCCCCTGTTCCTGTTAATTTATCCCCCTGTATTTCTGTCGGAAACTGCTTAAATTGTCAGCCATATATTTAGAGCCGGTTACCGGTAAATGGTGGAAATGAAAGAACGGATAATATATTTTGCATGGGTTATACTGACACTGGCTTCATGCAACAGGAAAGATACAAAAATGACAATGAAAGATGGAACAACAACCGATTCGCTGACATTTGAAAGCGGCTATTCTGAGGTGAACGGGCTGAACATGTATTATGAAATTTACGCACCGGCCGGCCAGTCTGATGGAGAATATATACCTCTGGTATTGATTCACGGCGGGGGTTCCACCATCCAGACGACCTTCGGCAGGATCATTCCTTCTCTTGCTCAGCACAGGGTGCTGATCGGAGTGGAGCTACAGGCGCATGGCCGGTCAGGTGACCGGAGTACCGGAATTTCATTTGAGCAGGATGCTGATGATGTAGCCCGGTTACTGGAAAATCTGCAGATTACAAAAGCTGATATTTTCGGCTTCAGCAACGGTGGAAATACAGCGTTACAGATGGCTGTCAGGCATCCGCAGCTTTGTAATAAGATTATAGCAGGGTCGGTATTATTGAAAAGGGATGGGACATTTCCGCAGTTCTGGGAATTTATGAAGAATGCAACCTTTGACCAGATGCCGCAACAATACAAAGATGCTTTTCTGAAGGTTAATCCTGACAGCTCAAAACTGATGAATATGCATCTTAAATGTGCCGACAGAATGGTTAATTTTAAAGAATTTTCAGACGAGCAGATTAAATCCGTTAAATCGCCTGTATTGCTTATCAACGGTGACCAGGATGTTGCAACATCTGAACATATAGTGGCTATGTCAAGGCTGATTCCTGATTGCAGTTTAGCGATTATCCCGGGCGGACACGGAGCCTATATCGGGGAAATCACAACCTTACCTCCGGATTACAAAACCAATGCATTTATTGTGCCGGTAATTGAGAAATTCCTGGATGAAAAACCAAGGTAATTAATTATCAGTATAGTAATCAGAAAACTAACCTATGTTGATTGATAATGTGATGATTATCTATTAAAATAATTGTATTGTGTATGGAGGGACATACGAAAAAAAAGCCGGGGCTTACTATTGATGCTCTTAAAGTCAGGAAGGCAGTATCCGGCGATTTACCCGGTGTCTACAGGTTAATATGTGAACTTGAAAACGATATTTTTCAGTACGAGGTATTTGAGCAGATTTTTGAAGTGAATCTGAAAAAGCCGGACTGTATTTACCGGGTTGCTGAGCTTGAAAACAGGATAGTAGGCTTCATAAGCTTTCACATCCAGTACCTCTTACACCATTGTGGAGCGGTAGGGGAGGTGCAGGAATTCTGTATTGAAAAAGGTTGCAGAAATAAAGGAATAGGACGGTGCCTGATGAACGAGGTGAAGGAGTATGCAAGGCACAGAAACCTGATGAGTCTGGAGGTGACATCGAATAAAAAGAGGGCTGAAAACATAAAAGTGTATGAGCGGCTGGGTTTTAAATTGTCACACAATAAATTTACGATCAGGCGGGATGAATTATGAGCTTACCCCGGTTATTTTAGCTTATTAATGAAACACAGACAGCAAATGAAGCCTGGAATTTCAGTATTAACTTTGGGCGTATCGGATCTGGAGAAGTCGGTATCGTTTTATCAGGACGGCCTGGGAT
>JBEBXQ010000163.1:0-8796 GCA_040391535.1 Telluribacter sp.
GTTTTATCAGTTTGTATCCGGACAGAAAATAAAATTTCTTTCAAAAAGTTTGCAATATCCCGATAAGTCGTTTTACTTTGAAATAAAAAGTACTTTCAAATGAAAGACAAAGATCTGCAGTCCGAAATCAGTCATATCAGGTCACTGATGGAGCGTTCTACGAAATTCACTCCGTTGAGCGGGTTATCGGGTATAATGGCCGGTGTCTATGCCTTCTTGGGAGCCACCGTGGTCTGGTCACTCATCAAAGATCATGCGATGGTACCGGTATTCCACAGCACCCGTTCTTTCGACCTGTCTGATAAGCTGATCCTGCAGATTTATATTATTGCAGCTACCGTTCTGCTGTTATCGGTGTCTACGGCGATCTGGTTAACCCTTAGAAAAATAGAAAAGAGAGGGGAAAGCACCCGGAATGCCGGCAGGAAGGAGTTGCTGGGCAGAATGGCCGTACCTCTGGTTACAGGAGGATTACTGCTCAATATTTTCTTTTTCCGGGGTGAACTGTTTTTTATCGCACCCATCAGCCTGATTTTTTACGGGCTTGCACTGGTCTCAGGCAGCTATTATACCATTTCACTGGTAAAATACCTGGGATACTCTGAAATCATACTGGGACTTGCAGCAGCTCTGTTTCCCGCATCTGGTCCTTATTGCTGGATAACAGGATTTGGTTTGCTGCATATTGTTTATGGTTCAATTATCTACTACAAATACGAAAGGTGAAAACAGCATTAGATCAGTTTGACAAAGCGTTTGAGAACCGGACCCGCCTGCAGATCATGAGCGTACTTGTTGCCAATACGCATTATGATTTCAACGGATTGAAAGAACTGCTGGAGGTAACCGACGGCAACCTCGCTTCCCATATCAAAGCATTGGAAAAAGAAGATTACATACTGATCACGAAGCGTTTTGTAGGCAAAAAAACAAATACCCAATATGCCGCTTCAGAAAAAGGCCGCGTGGCATTCATGAAGCATCTTGAAGCACTTGAGAATTTAATCAGGCAGCAAAAGTTCTGATTTTTTTTATCCATTTACTTTTAAATACAAAGTACTTTTAACTGTTCTGTTACCTGTAAAACTGATCAGACAAAAATCCCAAACTCCTGTTTTTTATTCATTACAAAAGCCGACTAAATATGACTCAGACAAATTCAAAAAGCTGCCATCCGCCACATTCGGTTTTGAAAACGGTTCCTATGTGCTCTGTTTTTGTAGCAGACTCTTTCAGACCTTCCTGAGCATTCCAGTGTATTGATTAACCGACTTAAAACAAAAATCCAAAATCAGAAAACATGAAAGACCAGATACTTGCCCATTTGGATAATGCCGGGCAACTTGAAAAGATTTACCGGACCAACAAAGCACTATTTAAACGTGAGTTCGGGGTATTATATCCGCAAATTAAAGGCAACGCTTTGGCCGACTTCTGGTATGAAAGGCTGAACTTTGAAAGTGACGGGATCAGCTGGGGTACGGGCAAAGAATTTGCGTTGGTCGTTATGGCTTCGCTGATTGCGGGTACTATCGCAAAATTGCCGGCAATGCTGACGATGGACGAAGAGTTCTTCTATTCCCGGAATGTGGGTTTTATTGTTTTCCCGTTCCTGATGGCTTACTTCGCCTGGAAAAATAAATTGTCGCCGGGGAAAATGGCCTTTCTGGCCGCCGCTTCCATGGCCGGGCTCATCTTCATTAATGCACTGCCTGATAACCCGCAGAGTGATACCCTTGTTTTATCAAGCATTCACCTGGTTCTGTTTCTCTGGTCGTTGCTGGGTTTTGCTTTTGTGGGTCAGATACAGAATAATGACGAAAAACGGCTTGGTTTTCTGAAATATAACGGTGACCTGCTGGTGATGACAGCACTTATGCTGATCTCCGGCGGAATTCTGAGCGCTATCACCAACGGGCTCTTCTCGGTAATTGGCTTTAATATTGAAGAATTCTATTTCAGAAATATTGTAGTCGTCGGGCTTCCGGCTGTACCTATCGCCGGGACGTACCTTATCAGGAGCAACCCTAATCTGGTAGGCAAGGTTTCACCGGTAATTGCCCGCATATTCAGTCCTGTTGCACTTATTATGCTGGTGATTTATCTTGTGGCTATGTTTTTTTCAGAAAAAGATCCGTATACAGACCGGACATTTCTGATGATATTCAACGCTTTATTAGTCGGGGTGATGGCACTTATTGTTTTTTCTGTTACGGAAAACCAAACCCCGAAAAACCGTCCTGAAACCGGTATTCTCTTTTTGCTGTCCGTCGTAACCATTATTGTTAACGGCATCGTGCTTTCAGCTATTTTGTTCCGTATCTCTGAATGGGGTATTACACCCAACAGGGCCGCGGTACTTGGAGGAAATATCCTGATGCTTACCCATCTGCTGCTTGTTGCCACACAACTATTCAGGGTGTTTTACCGCAAAACAGACCTGGAACCGGTCAGAAAAACCATCGCTTTTTATCTGCCTGTTTATTCCTTATGGACCATCATTGTGACGTTCCTGTTTCCGCTCATATTCGGGTTCAGATAAAATGACACATACGTCCGGGATACTTCCACACACCCTGACATTTCAGGGTGTGAATCCGTTTTATTTCCTCATATGTTACTTAATCATCCGTAATCCCGAAGGGATGACAGGATTTCAGAAAAAAAGAAACAAACCGGAACCCAGGAGGAGGTGAAATAAATATTACAAATTTGCACGCTGCCCTCTTCCGGCTTTTTGTGTTTTGTCTTTTCTTCAATTTTGCCGTACTTGGCAGCTTCCTCCGGGAATCATTCCATGTACAGTCTATTATGCCGGATAATCATCCTGTTTCTTCTCCAAAACCAACGCTGACTCCATTCCTGTTATGGCTCATGACCATCTCAAGTGGTCTGATCATCGCCAATAATTATTATAACCAACCTCTGCTTTCCATGATGGCGAAGGACTTTGGCATCTCAGAAGCACAGGTCAGTACTATCCCGATGCTCACCCAAATGGGCTATGCAACCGGATTACTGATCATTATCCCGCTGGGCGATATGTTTCGCAGGAAAAGAATGATTCAGATTGATTTTATTTTCATTGTTCTGGCGCTGGCTGGTATGTATTTATCCCGGAATGTCAACTGGTTATTTCCGCTAAGCTTTATAATCGGATTCACTTCTGTTATTCCGCAGATCTTCATCCCGATAGCCGCTGAACTTTCTCTTCCTGAGAAAAAAACCGCTGCAGTAGGACAAGTCATGAGCGGGCTGCTTATCGGAATTTTACTGTCCCGTGTGATTAGCGGATTTGTTGGTATCTGGCTGGGCTGGCGGGTTATGTATCTTTTTGCTACCATTACTATGGTCATGCTGTGGGTACTGATCAGCTGGAAGCTACCTGAAATTTATCCTCATTATAAAGGATCGTACCGCCAGTTAATGCAGTCGGTCTGGAAGCTGGCCAGAGGAGAAAAAATACTCCGGCTGGCTTCTTTTCGCGGCGCTACCGGTTTTGCGGCTTTCAGTGCATTCTGGACTACCCTGGTATTTCATCTGGAAAATCCACCGTTTTTTGCCGGGAGTGACGTAGCCGGGATGTTCGGGCTTGTGGGAGGCATTGGTGCTTTGGCAGCAGCTTTTGTGGGTAAGCTGACCATCAAAACCTCCTCAGAACGTATCATTTTTTATAGCATACTGATGATGATGCTGGGTTGGGGTTGTTTTTACGGAGGCGCCACTACTTACACCGGACTCGTGGCAGGGGTTATCCTGATCGACATGGGCCTGCAATCGATGCATGTCATGAACCAGTCGGCCATATTCAGTATCAATACCAGTGCCAGCAACCGCATCAACACGGTCTATATGACAAGCTACTTCATTGGCGGCTCCATCGGGACTCTGCTTGCTGCACAGGCCTGGTCGGTCTGGCAATGGAACGGTGTGATTGTGGTGGGCACTGTATTTACCCTTCTGACGCTGCTTGCTCATCTGCTTTCCGTCAGAGCGCATTAAGCTATCACCCCTACTATTTCAATAATCTTTCTCCGGCTTTCCTGATGATTTATGAAACTGGAGATCTGGTGCATTCAGACTTCATTGCTACTTCTACCCAACACCATGTCCATGTAATACACTTATAATCAATACATTAAAAAATAAAACAATACCCGTCACTAAAAAAATGCAAAAATACTATTCCATGTTTACGAAATATTCGTAGATTTACGAAACAATCGTAAACAACTATGATCAAACTCACTCAGCAGGAAGAAGAAGCCATGCAACTGATATGGCACCACAACGGAGGATTTGTAAAGGAAATTCTTGAATTACATCCTGAACCCAAAGTGCCGTATACGACACTGGCCTCCACGATGAAAAATCTGGAAAAGAAAAATTACCTGAGAGCCGTCAGAATGGGTAATTCCTACCGGTATGAACCGCTGATTGCCGAAGATGAATATAAAAAGGTTTTCATGGGAAACTTTGTCAGTGAATACTTTAAAAATTCATACAAAGACCTGGTCAGTTTTTTTGCGAAGGAAGAAAAAATATCGCCGGAAGAACTGAAAGAAATTTTACAGATGATTGAACAATCCAAATCATAAAACCTATGACCCCGTTGTTGTTATATCTGCTGAAAGCCAATCTTGCCCTGATCCTGTTCTATGCCGGATACTATGGTTGGTTGCGCAAACTCACATTTTATAGCCTGAACCGCTGCTATCTCCTGTTTGCTATTGTTTTTGCTGCTGTATTCCCGTTTTTTCACCCTGAAAAGTGGTTTACCCAGACACCAGATATTCCGGTAAGCCTGGGAACAGTACTTGTCGAACTGAATAGTTCTCCTGTCCGTAACAGCGGTCCTGATTTAAGCCAGTGGCTAAGCTATGGCATAGGCTGTGGAATAATATGTTTTGGTATTTTACTGATTATCAAACTGATCGGGATAGGCCGGATACACTTCAACTCTGTTCCTTCAAGCTGGTCGGTTTATCCGTTCCGGAAATCAGATGAAGGCATCAGTCCTTTTGCTTTCTGGAAAAATATCTATCTGAACCCTGCGCTGCACCCAACACATGAATTTGAAAAAATATTCAAGCATGAATATATCCACGTACAGAAACTCCATAGCCTGGATATTCTGATGGCCGAGCTGGTACGGGTGTTTTTCTGGTATAATCCCGTTGTATGGCTGCTTGGAAAATCCATCCGCGAAAATATTGAATTCATGACGGACGATGCCGTTCTGAACTCCGGTATTGACCGGAAAAGCTATCAGTACAGTCTGCTGCAATCAATCCGTTTCTCTCAATCAAACACCTTAATAGGTAACCATTTCAACCTTAACAATTTAAAAACAAGAATTATGATGATGAACAAACAAAGATCTTCCGGCAGACAGCTTGGAAAGTATGTGCTGCTGGTACCCGCGGTAATGATCGGGTCGCTGATTTTTACAATCACCAAAGCAAATGATACACAGGCAGAAACCAAAATTACTGCTGTTTCAATTACCACCAGCCCGATACCCGCTGATACGACGAAACCAGTGAAAGTCCAGCCACTGATGATCGTCGATGGTGTAAAAACAGATAAAAAGAGCATTGATCAGCTGGACCCTGAGGTTATCAAATCGGTTTCAGTTATCAAGGATAAATCAGCGGTTGAAACTTACGGTGCTGAAGCAGCAGGTGGTGTCATTCTGATCACTACCAAAAGTAAAGAGGAAATGGCGAAGGAAATTAAACCGGTAAAGAAATCTGAGACAGTTTCAAAAGTAAATATCCGGGAGAAAGAAGAGGGAGCCATATCCGGAATTAACATCCAATCAGCAAACGATTCATCTGCAATAACAATCAGGGGGCATAAAAATGGTGAAATTCCAGATGCTGTTTTCTATGTCAACGGAGAAAAATATGAGAAAGAAAAAATGAAGCAGCTTAATCCTAATGTTATTAGGTCAGTAACGGTACTGAAAGGACAGCATGCTCTGGACAAATATGGCGAAGAAGGTAAAAATGGTGTGATCGAAATTAATCTCAAGGAAGATTAAAGCAACGGTTCAGCCTGACTTTCAGCTGACAGCAACCCGCTGCCGGCTGTTGGTCGTTTAGCACAGTGATACAAAACGGATAACTGATCTGCCCTGCTGACAGCAACCTATACATGAACGAAAATACGGCCCTCTCCTTCAGAAAAGATCACCCCCTCTGAAAACAAAAACCACTACAAGGCATCATCTTTCCTTCATTTTTCAGCAGTAATAATGCTTCACCCGCATTGATCATTACGGATCAGACTGTAGCATATAATATCTTAAAATCATCTACGTGACTTATAGAATATTTACTACTTATAAATAAAGTGTATATATTTACTCTTACCATCGTTGTGTGAAATGTACATCAAAGCATGAAGTCTGTCTCTATTCCTATTCTCCTTATATATACGTATTTTTCTGTTTTATCTGTATTTGCTTTACCGTCTGAAAAAGCTGAAATACAGGGAAGCACCTTTAAAAATAACTCTGTCAGACTGGTATCCAATTTTCTGGACAGTCTTTCGGCAACCAACGCTACACTGACGTATATAAACCAAAATATTGACAGTTTACGTCAGCAGGCTACCCTCAGTCAGGATAAGGATGTAATAGCATTTCTCCGGTTTTATGATCGGATAAAAAAAGGCTTTCGTACTGAACACCTTGAAAACGGCATTGATATTTTTGATGCTGCCACCGTCTATTACGAGAATAAACATGACTATCGTTATGTGGCACCCGGCCACTTCTACAAAGGCCAGAGGCATTTTGAACTGCAACAATACGGAGAGGCATTTTACCATCATGCAAAATCACTTGAGCTTTTTTATAAGGTGGGGATTGAAAATATACCTGAGATAGGTAAATACCTGCATATAATGGCCCTGAATCATTATTATTTCCACAATTATGAAAAAGTCATAGAGCTGATGCGTGTTGCTGTCAGCTACCCGGCCTATAATCAGAATCTGGATATACAGCGTTATAATACCCTTGGCCTCGCCTACCAGCAAATTGAACAGCCGGATAGTGCCGTATACTTTTTCAGGCAGGCACAGGCAGTTGCCACGACTTTAAATGATTCTACCTGGATACACCTCTCAGCAGGGAATCTTGGAAGAATATACCGTAAAGAAGGCCGATACGAAGAAGCCTTACCTATGCTGATGGGAGATTTCCGGCAGAATCAAAGGCTAAATCGTCATCCGTTACTGGCCCGTAATGCTGCCGTGGAAATTGCCGCAACCTGGCAGGAGCTTGGCAGGCAGGATAGTGTGCTACGATATCTGAAGGAAAGTGAACGTATGAATGCTGTGGTAAGAAACGGGGAACCTATGTGGAAAAGACAGCGTGATGAAAATTTCTACATATCTTACTTAATAAAATAATCATCAGAACAGGATAAACTGAAAATATAATCTATCCCCCGGCTTTCAGAAATGAGACTGATCGGATCAATCATACTTTCCGGGGGAATATTTAGGCGTATATCTTAGCAGGTCTGAACATGAAGAAAGGGATCTGTCGGTTAGTTTAGTCCGACAAAACTGAATGGTTTGGTATTGATAAATTTGTCGGAGCAGTCGCCTGAATAGGTTTGGCCTTCGTCGAGCGCCAGTTTTTTTGCATCCGGCCCCGGGCTAAAATCGATCTTCTTCAGATCCACCCATACGGTATTCGGTGTAAGAACATTTTCAAAGTAATAAACCAGGTTTTTCTGGTCAGCTACAGTTCTCCACCGGGTGGAAGATATATTCGGTTCAGTTGCAGAAGATATGCCATAAGGGACAGAACAATTACGGATCACACTGAATACACCCGCTACCGCCACACGTGTATTATCAGTAACCGGAATAGCATTAATGTAATAGGATGCACGTACAAAGCGATCCGCTGCACGGTTGGTGCCTGGCAGCATTATGGTACCGGGAATGTTCTTCCAATATTGATTTATAGCAAGTTGTTCGTCAAACACAGGTGAGTTGGTCATTACGGTATAAGATTTATTGTGATGAACTACCAGCTTCCCTTCAATGTATTCAAAAATAGCATTATCGCCTGTATTATCGGAAATGGAGAGATGCAAAGTTGTGAACTTATCAGTACCCGGAATCACATCTGAGACTACTACGAATTCCTCTTTCGAGATCTCCTTTACCGCTTCATTGACCGACGCAAAGTTGTCCAGCACATATTGCAGCCACAGTGAGATTGCTATTCCTTTTTTGCTTCCTTTAGGGTCGAATTCTGGATATCCGGATTCTGCAAGCCAGAGCATATTTGCAACCAGTCCTTTTTCGTTCATGCCGTCGGCAGTAGCAATATCCCAGGAACTGGTAACAATACTTCCATACTTTGATTTCCATTTAACCGAATTGGGACCAACCAGTCCATCTCTTTCAACTCCTTGTTTAAAGACCCACAAATTGGCAGGGATTTCATCCTTCCAGTCCATCGACCGGGCAGTGATGATTAAATTACCAGCGCCTGTATAAACAATCCTGGTGCATGCATCGGCACTATCAAATGAAATAAAGAAAGAGACAAGTAAAGACAGAAGTCGGATAGGTTTCATATCGTTGTTATTGAAATAGAAAAATTCAAACAACCAATATAATTAAAAAAGTAATATTTTTAAATAAAAAATAAAATATGGAAAAAGATCCACTTTTTAATTACAGACAGCCATTGGTTACTTCGGCTGGTATTATACTTGGATTCATTTTGAATTTTGCAACGGACCAGGTAAAAAGGAATAGTAA
>JBEBXQ010000164.1:0-8783 GCA_040391535.1 Telluribacter sp.
ATAAGATTAATCTGGCCAGTGAGCAGAGACTACAGAATGTAAATAAAAAACTCGCCGAAAGTAAACAGGTAGAAGAAGAACTGAATAAAGTGAAAGTAACACCTGATGAAATCAATGCATTCCTTGAGCAATGGGAATCAGCGCCTATAAAAGACAGGACTACCTTACATCAGTTGCTGAAGCGGCCGCAAATCAATATGGGACGGATCAGACAAATGAACAGCGGCTTTGACCAATGGTCTCATCAATTTACAAAAGATGCAATAGAGCAGGCTGAAATCCATATCAAATATGACCGTTATATCGAGAAGGAAACACAGATGGTAGAGAAAATGACCCGTATGGAAAATCTGCCCATTGTAGAAGGTTTCAATTACGACAACGTAAAAGCCATGTCCATAGAAGGTCGCGAAAAAATGAAAAAAATCAGACCGCAAACCATTGGACAAGCCTCGCGTATCAGTGGTGTAAGCCCTTCAGATATTTCGGTATTAATGATCCATCTGGGAAGATAAATGAACACGACAGAAAAACTAAACCAATGCCCGGTATGCAGCAGTTCGCAGCTTACCGGGTTTTTAAATGTAAAGGATTACACCGTATCGGGTGAACAATTCAGCATAGACCGCTGTAATGCCTGTGGCTTTCAGTTTACCAATCCAAGGCCGGATATAAACAGTATCGGGTATTATTATCAGTCATCGGAATATATTTCACATCATGATGATGAAGAAAATTTAATAACCAAAGTATACAACCTGGTCCGGAATTATACAACCCGGCAAAAAATAAAGTTGTTGCAACAATATACTGTCAAAAGCAACCCTTCCATACTTGATATCGGTTGCGGTGCAGGATATTTTCTACAGCAATGCGCCAGGAAAAACTGGCAGACAAAAGGAACAGAACCTGATGATGATGCCCGGAAAATCGCAGTGAAAAGAACAGGATCACCTGTCTTCGAATCAATCGGCAGTGAAGAATTAAAGGATGAAAAATTTGATTTCATCACCCTGTGGCATGTCCTTGAACACGTTCATGAACTCAATACAACTATTGAATGGCTGCACTATCATCTTAATCCTGGCGGTACCTTATTCATTGCAGTCCCTAATAACGCTTCTTATGATGCCGCCAAATTCGGTACACAATGGGCTGCTTATGATGTACCGAGACATCTCTATCATTTCACCAGGGAAACAATGCATACATTACTGAACAATCACCGGTTCGAAATAAAAAAAATTCTTCCGATGTGGTTCGACGCATTTTATGTAAGTATGCTGAGTAATCAATATAAACACAATTCTAAAAACATACCGGATAGTATCATTACAGGATTGATTTCAAACTGGAAAGGCAGAAAGTCTTCAGCAAACGAATTCAATACCTCCAGTTTAATTTACGTTGTAAAAAAAGCACTGTGATACGATCTTTATTACAGACATTCTCCCGAAATAAAAAAATGCTTATGTTAAAACAGGTTGGTCTGCTTTTAGTATTGTCCCTTATTCTGATAAACTGTGCACAACAGGTGCCTCCCACTGGCGGGGCTAAAGATATGATTCCTCCGAATCTCATTAGTTCTATACCCGAAAACAAAACGCTGAATTATAAAGGAACAACCGTTGAGCTAGTCTTTGACGAATATGTGGTACTGGACAACATTACTCAAAAATTAACCATAACCCCGGAAATTGATAACCCCTATACTTTTAAACAGAAAGGCACAGAAGTATTACTTAAATTTAAAAAACCATTTGCCGACAGTACAACCTATACGCTCAATTTCGGAGATGGAGTCAAAGCTTTTGCTGAAAGGATACCTGCAAAAAACCTGAAACTGGTATTCAGCACAGGCACTGTTATTGACTCAGGTCGGGTATACGGAAACGTACGCGATGTACAGACAAACAAACCGGTTTTTGATGCTCTGGTCGGACTCTATAAAACCAGCGATACGCTGAATCCTGAGAAGCAAAAACCTTACTATTTCTCAAGAACAGACAGTAGCGGAAACTTCTCAATAGAGAATATTCAGACGAGCGTCTATAATCTCATTGCACTGGATGACAAAAACAGGAACCTTCTGTATAATACAAAAGATGAAAGGATAGCTTATCTCGATTCGGCTTTACAGGTAGGGACAGACTCAACGATACACAACATCCACTTGTTTCATTCCGATATGACCGAACCACGCATACAGCGTACCATTCCAAAAGTGAATTCCTACACGCTGATGTTTAATAAAAACATGGAAAGGGTAGGGGTGCTTTTCAATAAAAATGACTCACTTCCTTATTATCATGAAACACCGAATCAGTTCAAATTCTTTAAACCGGAAAATTATACTGCTGATTCGATGCTTGTTCATATTACAGCTACAGATTCACTGGGCAATCAACTGGAAGTGGAACAAAAAATCAGCTTTATGACACAGAGAGGTAAAGATAAAGTAGTGGATCCCTTCAGCATAAAAACCTTACCCCAGGACGGAAAACCCTTACCCCGATTAACACAACAATATCAGTTCATCTTTTCCAAACCTGTCATGCAACTGAATCCGGAACTGATAACCATTATAAAGGACAGTACAACCACCGAAACATTGGCAGATCACAAAACAAAGTGGAATCCTGATAAAACCATCCTTACCATTTCAGATACCATAACTTTGACAGATACGCTGAAATTTGAAATTAACCCTGGTGCGGTTATTGGAGTAGAAGGCGATACACTGCTCTTAACAAACTTTAAACATCCGTTATTAAAGGAAGAAGCCTACGGAACCATACGCGGACAGGTGACAGGAGCCGATACTGTTAAGCATGTTATCGTGCAGTTACTGGATACCAAAGGGGAAATCGTACAGACCTCCTATCAGAAAAAATACAATTTCATAAGAATACAACCCGGGGAATATACACTTAGGGCCATTGTAGACATCAATGGCAACGGCAGGTGGGATACTGGTATTTACAAACAGAAAAGACAACCGGAACCTATCTACTTCTTACCGGACAAACTCGTTGTCAAAAGTAATTTCGAATACGAGCATATAGATATTTCCATCGGTAAAAACTAGCACAAAACTTATAAACAACAACCTGTTGATAACAGCAAAAAGCGGTGTATTAAGCACCGCTTTTTTGTTTATTAAATTGTTTAAAAGCCGACAGGAATGTGGATTAACAAACTCCCCATAATGGCAGGTTAACATCCCAACAGCTATTCTTTAATTAACACTATGTTAATACACTGTCTTTATTGTGCACAAACTGAATCCACACTAATTATCCACTATCAACATTAAAATGTGGAGGCTATGCTTAAGACTTTATAAATCCGTGAATTATAAATCAATGAAGGTGGCAATTAATAGTTAATAAATACGTAATTTGTATACATAACAGCGTGCATAAAAGGTGGATAAAATTATCGTCCACAAATCCACAGCTCTAATGAAAGATAATAATACATATAAATAAAGATTTTTATTTTTTATGATTAATCATCTAAGGTGTTGTTTAATACTTTTTCTCCTGGGCATCGGGGCGCCGGCCGTTCGTGCGCAGAGTGAAGCAGAACTGGCGCAGGAGTACTTTTCTTCGGGTGACTGCGGGAAAGCCGTTACCTACTACACAAAGTTGCTTAAAACGAAGTTTGACGCCCGTATCCTTAAGAATTATACCACTTGTGTTCTTCAGTTAAAGCAAGCCGGCACGGCTGATAAGTTTCTGAAACAGCAGATCAAGCAGGATCAGGTTAACGCTACTCATTATTATTATCAGCTGGGGGTTATTAATGAAGCCGAAGGAAAGCAGGATCAGGCAAAGCGTCACTATGAGAATGCAATTGACCAGGCAGGAAAACAATTGAATCTTTACAAGATGCTGATTGATGCTTTCCGTGAAAATCAGAAAAATGAACTGGCTCTGAAGAGTATTGAACGGGCACAGGAATTTGCGAATAATCAGAGTTTATACCGTTTGGAGAAAGCAGCTATTTATCGTGAAATGGGAAATACTGAGGGGATGATTAATGAACTGTTATCTCACGGACTGTTGTACCGGAATGTGGAAATAGTGCAGAATATGCTTCAGGATTTTCTGAAAGATGAGGGCGAGAGAACTTTATTGGAGAAAGTCCTTTATG
Source organism: Telluribacter sp. (assembly GCA_040391535.1). GTDB lineage: Bacteria > Bacteroidota > Bacteroidia > Cytophagales > Spirosomataceae > JBEBXQ01. The sequence continues at coordinate 4,159 of JBEBXQ010000164.1, forward strand.
AGAAAATTCAGAGCAATCCCAATGAACAGTTTTATAATCAGCTCCTGATATGGCACCAGGTGCAAAGCTTGAATTTTTATAAGGCTTTTATACAGGAGAGGGCACTGGATAAAAGATTGAAATATGGTGGAAAAAGGGTTTTCGAACTGGCAGGGCTTGCTTTAAAGAATAAGGATTATGAGAATGCAACCCTCATGTATGAATATATTGTCAAGGAATATCCCAAAGATCAGCTATATCCCTGGGCCAGGCGTATGGTGATCTATACCCGGGAGGAAAGAGTCAGAAATACATTCCCGGTTGATCACAAAGAAGTCAGGAAGCTCATCGCTCAGTATCAGCAACTGCTCGATGAACTGGGTGTGAATGAACGGACACTTGAAGCCATGCGGAATATGGCGAACCTCTATGCATTCTATCTGGACGATAAGCCTCAGGCCATCCGCTTACTGGAAACAGCTATTCAGACGGGCAGGCTTGACAAAGGATTTATTGATAAATGTAAATTGGACCTGGGTGATATTTATCTGCTGATCAATGAACCATGGGAGGCAACCTTACTTTATTCACAGGTTGAAAAATCACAGAAGGATAACCACCTGGGTTATGAAGCCAAACTGCGCAATGCCCGGTTACATTATTTCCGGGGTGACTTTGAAGTGGCTAAACAGGTACTGGATATACTGAAGCGCGCTACGTCACGTGAAATTGCCAATGATGCAAATTCTCTGAGTCTTTTAATAATGGATAATACAGGTCTCGATTCTTCTGAGCAAGCTCTTAAATCTTATTCACAGGTAGAATTACTCTTATTCCAGAATAAAACAGCTGAAGCGCTCGATAGTCTGAATAACTTATCCGTTAGCCTGAAAGATCATAGTCTGGCCGATGAGATTGCCTGGCTGAAAGCAAAGACTTATATACAGCTCGACAGTATTGATAAAGCTGCGGAGAACCTGAAGCTGATTATAGAAAAATACCACTACGATATTTTGGGTGATGATGCTTATTTTGAGCTGGCCCGTCTGCAGGAGACGAAATTTAAAAATAAGGAAGAAGCTATGCGTCTTTATCAGGAGATGCTTGAAAAATATCCGGGCAGTATTTTCACAGCTGAAGCCAGGAAACGTTTCCGTTTACTCAGAGGTGATGTAATTTGAGAAAAAGTGTAATTTTCAGTGCCGCGAGAATTGTCTGTAGCGTCCCTTAACCGGGGAAGTATTAAAATATTCAATTCTCGCGGGTAATGTTTTAAAAGCGGATTATAGGTTTTTTAATAAAAATGATCTGAATGAATCATAACTATTATCTGATTTAACAGCTTCTTTTTCAAGTGATAATAAGTCATTCAATCTTTTTGGGACATCTATTTTTTGTCCTAAATTTTCTTCCACAATATTGATGAATTTTGCGGGGTGTGCAGTTGAAAGAAAAACCCCCGAAAAGTCGTTTTTGTTAGTTTTACGGTATTCCAGCAGCGCACGGTAGGCAATTGCAGTATGCGGGCACAAAACATAACCCGATTCATCAAAGGTTTTCCGCATCGTCTCTTTTGTCTCCGCATCATCAAACCAGTACCCGCTGATATGCTCCCTGGTCTCTTTCCAATCGTCATTGAAGAAACGGGTCATACGGACAAAGTTACTGGGGTTACCCACATCCATCGCATTGGCAATGGTTTCCACAGAGGCCACCGGGTTATACACTCCGCTTTCCAGATAATCAGGAACGACATGGTTACGGTTAGTGGCTGCAATAAAATGTGCTGCAGGGAGTCCCATCTGATAAGCAAGCAAACCGGCACTCAGGTTTCCGAAGTTCCCGCTGGGCACAGAAAAAACAAGCGGTTTTCCTGATCGCTTTAATTGTGCATATGCATAAAAGTAATAAAAGGACTGCGGGATCAGCCTGGCGATATTAATAGAATTTGCGGAAGCCAGGTTAAACTGTTTATTAATATCCTCATCCAGAAAAGCTGTTTTCACCAGACGCTGACAGTCATCAAACGTACCTTCAATTTCCAGTGCCCTTACATTATGGCCCAGGGTAGTCAGCTGTTTTTCCTGAATATCACTTACTTTTCCGGAAGGGTAGAGGATCACTACCTCAATACCCGGAACTTTATAAAAACCTTGCGCGACAGCACCTCCTGTGTCTCCTGAGGTAGCTACCAGAATCTTAATGTCTTTTTCAGACTTCTGTAAAAAGTGTGACATCAGCGCAGCCATGAATCTCGCTCCGAAGTCTTTAAATGCCATAGAAGGGCCATGAAACAACTCCAGTACATAGTTATCATCTTTAAGCGCAACTACGGGAGCCTCAAAATCATAAGCCAGAGAAATAATTTTCCTTACTTCCTCTCTCGAGAGATCGTCCTTTAAAAGGGTATAGGTGACTTCTTCTGCAATTTCATTAAATGTTAAGGTTTCAATCGTATCCAGAAAATTTTGTGAAACCAGCGGAATCGACAAAGGCATATACAATCCATTATCAGCAGGCAGACTTTTGAATACAGCTTCTTCAAGTCGTGCCATGTGCTCTTTCGTACGGGTACTGTAGAATAACATTAATGAAAAAATAAGATTTGGAAAATTAGGATTTTATGATGCGAAATTAACAAAACAAGCTGAGTAGCTGTCACCTTTCTTATGTATTTTATAACTTGCCCTTCATAAAACAAATACTTTTTCAACAAATAAACAGAATAGAAGTAATGTCAAAAGGATTTTTTCATTTACCGGAAGCATTAAACGAACCCGTTAAATCGTATGCGCCGGGTTCACCTGAACGGGATGAGCTGAAAAAAGCATTATCCCGCGCCAGGTCTGAACAGGTAGAAATTCCCCAGTATATAGGTAGTGAGCAGGTATACACCGGACAAAGACGCAAAATATCCCCACCACATGATCATCAGCATATATTGGGCTATTTTCATGAAGGAAATATTGAACATGTATCCGCTGCTATAGATGCCGCACTTGAAGCAAAAGCTTCCTGGAATAAACTTTTATGGCAGGACAGGGCTGCTGTTTTTCTGAAAGCAGCTGATCTGATTGCCGGCCCTTACCGCGCAGCGATCAATGCGGCTACCATGCTCGGACAGTCAAAGAATGCCTATCAGGCCGAAATTGATTCGGCCTGTGAACTGATTGATTTTCTCAGGTTTAATGTAACTTTCATGGCCGGGCTTTATAGTCAGCAACCAGCTTCTTCGGCAGGTATGTGGAACCGCTCTGAATACAGAGCGCTGGAAGGCTTTGTACTGGCTGTTACACCGTTCAATTTTACAGCCATTGCAGGGAATCTGCCTATGGCTCCGGCACTGATGGGTAATGTGGTGATTTGGAAACCGGCATATACACAGATATATGCTGCCGGTTTAATCATGAAAATATTTAAAGAGGCTGGGTTACCCGATGGAGTGATTAATATGATTATGGTAGATGGTCCGGTAGTGGGGGAGGTAGCATTTCATCACCGCGATTTTGCGGGGATACATTTTACCGGAAGTACGGCCGTGTTTCACAGCATGTGGAAAACGATCGGTGCCAATATAGGTAATTATAAATCTTTTCCCAGGATTGTCGGGGAAACAGGAGGAAAAGACTTTGTTTTTGCCCATCATTCTGCGAATAAAAAAGCCCTGGCCACAGCGCTGGTACGCGGTGCCTTTGAATACCAGGGACAAAAATGTTCAGCAGCATCCCGGGCCTATATACCAGCTTCTATCTGGGAGGAGGTAAAAACACATTTGCTGGAAGATATTGCTGCTATTACAGTAGGAGACGTGGAAGACTTCAGTCATTTTATGAATGCGGTGATAGACGAAAAAGCATTTGACCGGATAACCGCTTATATAGACAATGCCGGAAAAGACCGTGATACCGTCGAAATTATTGCAGGTGGTACTTATAACAAATCAAAAGGGTATTTCATTGATCCGTGCGTAATAGTGACCAAAGATCCTGATTATGTAACGATGAAGGAAGAGATTTTCGGCCCTGTACTCTCTGTCTATATATACCAGGACGATGCTATAGAAGAAGTGCTGGATAAGGTAAACACCACTTCGGTATATGCTTTAACAGGAGCCATATTTGCCGGCGACCGTGCGGTGATATCGTATCTGACGGAACGGTTATCCGATGCTGCAGGTAATTTTTATATTAATGACAAACCAACAGGAGCTGTAGTAGGACAGCAACCATTCGGCGGAGCGAGGCAATCCGGAACCAATGATAAGGCCGGATCACTGTTAAATCTGCTACGATGGGTATCACCACGCACGATCAAAGAAACCTTCGTTTCACCGGAAAATTATACCTATTTATTCCAGAATAAGGGCTGATATGGCATTTAAGGCATAATATTTTTATAACTTTTAAAGAACTTTAATTTTTTTTCAGGTGAGGTATTGCAGTTGAAAAACTTATTTCTACCTTTGCAATCCCAATCGCAAACAACGAAAGAGAAAACGGGAAGAAAGAGAAAGCGATTCGGAATTTTTGTTCTTTGATTTGATGAGATAAACCAAAAGAAAAACGAAACCTCGTAGTTTTCAGAACTACAATTTACAATTATTTACAATGGAGAGTTTGATCCTGGCTCAGGATGAACGCTAGCGG
>JBEBXQ010000165.1:0-8682 GCA_040391535.1 Telluribacter sp.
TCAGTCCTTGAAAAGCACGTCCATCGTCAGTGATTTCTGCACCAGGCCTGCGTACTGATCCGCGTTGCGTACCCCAAACGAGGTAATCATCGTGAGAAAAAGGGTTTTTCGGGTTTTGGAGCTGGTTTTGAATACCGTAAGTTTCCGGCGGAGGTTTTCTGCATATGATTTGGTGATTTCAAAGGGAACTGCCGAAAATTTCATTTCGCATACGTTAATACAAAGGTCCTGACGATCGATCAGCAGATCGATCTGCACCCCGTCATCATCTGCTGTCCCGCGATGTCTCCAGGCAGAAACCTCAGTGTATACCCCTTTGATACCCAGTGCTTGTTTTAACTGGCTGAGGTGTTTGAGGCAGATGCTTTCAAAGGCAAAGCCACTCCAGCTTTTCCAGGCCGGTTTGTCAGCGAGCTTCATCCAGGAGCCGGGCGTTTTGGCACGGCTGTTTGCGATAAAATGCAGGTAAAACAAAGAGTATTCGTCGGTAAGTTTATAGATGCTGTCTTTGGATTGCCTGCCAAACGGAATGTAAGGATGAATGAATCCCGATTCGGTGAGCTCTTCCAGTAAGCCTGTTGTATAGCCACCCGAAGTCAGCTTACAGGTTTTAATGATTTCCTTACGGGTCAGGCCGGCAGAAGTCCGCGCCAGTGCGCGTATAACATCCATATGGTTGGAGGCCTCGTCAAATAACGACCGGTACAGGCTGTTGAATTCTTCCTGCAGCAGGCCATCTTTCTGAAAACACAACCGGTCAATCGCCTGGGCCGCGCTTTCCCCCGGTTCTACTTCTCTGAGGTAGTGGGGGATACCGCCCAGCGCCATGTAGAGTTGCACCACCTGAAACCGGTCGAGATGCACCTTACGGCTTTTCAGGAATGCTTCGGTTTCGGCAAGATTGAACGGAAGTAACCGTATACGGCGGCTGACACGGTTATGGAGACCGCCCCGGTTACGGACCACATTTCTGATCATCCATGCTGCTGCAGAGCCGCAGATAACTACTACCAGGTTCTGTTGCCGCGACGCCCATGTATTCCAGAAATTTTCAAAAGCCGGCATAAATCCGGAGCGGGGTGTATTCATCCAGGGGAATTCGTCGAAGAAAATGATCCGCCGCTGTTTTTTGAGCAATGGAGAGAGGTAGTCTTCCAGCATGTTGAAAGCCTGGAACCAGCTTTGCGGTATAGCCAGCGGAACATTGCCCATTACTTTGCCAAGTGCCAGGCTGAAACTCTCCAGATGCTGTTTCAGTGTGGCATAATGGGAGCCCGAAAATTCAAAGTCCGGTGGCCGGCGGAATCCATTCCTGATCAGATAGGTCTTCCCCACCCGGCGGCGACCGTAGACGGCTACCAACTCCGCCTCGCCCGACTGTTCAATTTTGTGTAACAGCCTGATTTCTTCCGATCTTCCGATAATGCTGTTCATAATGATGGATTTATATTAAGCCAAAAGTAATAAAAAAATATAGTTTTGGCGTGATATATTTTTTTATATTACGCCAAAAGTTGAAAATATAATAAGTTTTGGCGTGATATAAATTACTTATTCTGATTTGCCGGGACAATACAACGATAAGCAGGATAGGGGGCTTTCCGGCCTGGTGTGCTCCGCCAATACAATAAATCTTCCAGGCTCGTTCAGCCGCCTGATCAGGTAGAAAATGCCAGGGAAGGACAGGGATGTCCGGTTTTGTACATCAGGAATGAAATGTATATGATTAGTAATCAGTGATTTGTGCCTGATGGTACAGCATTGATACAAAGGAATGAAAATAGCCGGACTTTGGCCCGGAGTTTATTAGCCATGATTTGCAACTATCTGGAAACTAGCTCTCTGCCTCTGACAAAAAGACGAAGTGAGCCCGCTGACCTGGCGGGACTCACCTGAAATGAATAGCCTCACGTAAGCTGCCCGGCACTATTACCGTTCCACAAGCTCTTTAACAGGTTCTCCGTAATAATCGGTTTTCAGCGTATTGATTTTCATCAGCTGGTACCACTTCCTGAATGCCCCGATGAAAACCACCAGCATGAGTACCATGGCAATAATGGCCAGGCCGGCCAGCAGGTACTGTTCATTCGGAATATAAATAGTCGCTACCTGGAGGTAGCCTGCCCAGAACGTGATGATGGCCATAAAAACTCCCGGTATTGCCGCGCAAAGTGCGTATTTGCCGCGGTTCATCCGTATCAGCATAGTAGTGCACACAATGAGACCGCAGGCAGCCAGCAACTGGTTGCTGATCCCGAACAGCGGCCAGATGCTGCTCACATTTCCTGTGAAGACCAGGTAGCCCCATGCGAAGGTAAATGCAGAGCTGCTGATGATAATGCCTGGTACCCAGTTTTTATCGTTGAACTTCGGTATTACCGACCCAAGCATTTCCTGCAGGAAAAAACGTCCGACCCGTGTCCCGGCATCGATCGCCGTGAGAATGAATACCGCTTCGAACATGATGGCAAAATTGTACCAGTAAGCGGTGAGCTCGTCCATATAAGGCACCTTGGCAAAAATATGTGCCATTCCTACAGCCAGCGAAACGGCGCCTCCGGTCCTGCCGTGGAGATCAATTCCGATTACGTCGGAATAATGCTGCAGATCCACGATCTGCAGACCCGGATGTGTGGCCAGGAAAGCATCATACGTTTCCTTCGGGGTATTGATGGCAAAATAATCGCCCGGCATTAAAGTACAGGCGGCAATCAATGCCATCAACGCGACAAAACCCTCTACCAGCATTGCCCCGTAACCAACAAACAGGATCTGGCGTTCTTCAGAAATCATTTTAGGAGTTGTCCCGGTGGCAATGACCACATGGAACCCTGAAATTGCTCCGCAGGCAATTACGATAAAGATAAACGGCAGAACAGGGCCTCCCACTATCGGACCTCCGCCATGTATAAACTCCGTAAGCGCCGGCATTTGAATGGTGGGATGGATAACAATCACGCCGATGGCCAGCATGATGATCGTCCCGATTTTAAGATAAGTGGAAAGGTAGTCCCTCGGTACGAGCAGCAGCCACACAGGAAGTACCGATGCCAGGAAGCCGTAAAGTGGAATGGCCAGGGAGATGGTTTTGATATCCCAGGTAAAAAGGTTGTTCATAAACTCGTTCTGCATCAGGCTGTGTCCGCCTATGATCCCGACAATGAGCAGTACGCCTCCCAGTATACTCGCAAAGGTGACGCTGTTTTTACGATAACGCATGATCAATCCCATGATAACAGCAATCGGCATAGTGATCACTACTGTAAACAAGGACCAGGATGCTTCGTGCATCGCATTGATACAGGCCAGCGAAAGTCCGGCCAGTGTCAGGATCAGGATAAACAAGACGGCGAATCCGGCAACTGTTCCCGTCGTTTTCCCGATTTCCTTCGAAGCGATGGTCGCCAGGCTTTCTCCTTTGTGACGTACGGAGGCGAACAGCACAATCATATCATGGACCCCACCAGCCAGGACGCAACCTATCAGTATCCATAAAGCCCCGGGCAGGTAGCCGAACTGCGCAGCCAGCACAGGTCCGACCAATGGGCCGGCTGCGGCAATAGCAGCAAAATGATGCCCGAAAAGAACATTTTTGTTGGTAGCCACATAATCTTTCCCGTCGGCAAATTCTATGGCGGGAGTAGTGTTTTTGTTGCTGAGCCTTAGCACTTTATTTGCTACAAAAAGGCCGTAGAAACGATAGGCGATGGCAAAAACAAGCAGGGCTGTAAATACTAGTGTTAAGGCGTTTATATTGTCAAGTGATTCCATATGGGATTTTTTAGTCCGCTAAAAGTAAGGAAAAATCGATTTCCTCCACATATTATGGCCTGTCAACTTGCCAGGGAAAGTATCATCGGCCTTTTCTGTCTGATATGCGTGTCGGCCCGACGCGCTTTCTCATTATTATGTTCGCTTTTGGACTATGACTGTTCGTTATTGAACAGTCATAGTCTTTGAATCCTGTTTTTCTGCACCTTTTTGAGATGGCACGCATGTTTTAACTGACCGGATGAAAGAGGCGTGAGGTCTGAGGCGACCTGTTAGCGATGGGAGCCATTAATTTCATCAATCTGTCTACTGCACAGTCTGCCGACAGGGCGAAGGAAATCGGTATCCGCAAAACGCTGGGTAGCAAAAAAACGGGGCTGATTAAGCAGTTCTTAATGGAGACATGGGTTGTGGCAGGTTTCGCGACCCTTTTATCCATTCTGTTGCTCCCCTTACTTTTTAAAGCTTTTCAGGGCTTTTTGCCGCAAAATTTCACCTTAAGCAGCATTCCTCTTTCATTAACCATCGGGTTCCTGATTGTGCAGTTACTCGTGGTTACCTTGTTGGCAGGGGCTTATCCGGCCTGGGTAATGACGGGTTACTCCCCGGCACTTGCTTTGAAAAATCAAGTCAGTAAAAACTCAAATCTTTCGGGTAGTGCATGGGTGAGAAAAGGGTTGACGATATTCCAGTTTACGTTGGCTCAGCTATTTTTAATATCTGTTCTCTTTGTGAGTAAGCAGATAAGCTTTGCGACTCAGATGGACATGGGTTTCCGAAAAGATGCTATCATTAATTTTTATGTTCCGGATTTTAATGATGGGAAGAAAGGAGAAATCTTCAAGCAGAAATTAATGGAAATACCTGCCATCAAAGCGGTGAGCTACGGAAATGAATCTCCTGCATTTAACGGGACGATTAGTTCCGGAAGTAGCTATGATGCGACAGATGGAGAGAAACAGATTTCATTTGATTCACGGAATGGTGACGAAAATTACATTCAGGTTTACGATATCCCATTGGTTGCCGGAAGAAATGTCCGCGTACTGGACTCTACACATGAAGCACTGGTCAACGAGAAAATGCTTGCGCTTCTTGAAGTCAGCTCTCCTGAGGAGGCTATCGGGAAAACCTTCAACAATGGACTGTATACTATTGTTGGAGTAATGAAAGACTTTAATATCGCTTCGGCTCATCAGGTAATCCGTCCTATGATGTTCAGGAGTGCAAAACAAGGATATAAGATGCATATTGCCCTGGATAAAGAACATCCGGCCTCCTGGAAACATGCGATTGCCGGAGTCGAAAAGGCTTTTACCGACATTTATCCAGACAGTCCGTTTGAGTACAGGTTTTTGGATGAAATGATCAGAGGATTTTATCATGCCGAGCTTAAACTGTCCAGGCTGCTCAATTGGGCTGTGGGCCTTTCCATTACTATCGCTTCGCTTGGTTTATTAGGCCTGGCCTTCTTTACTGCCAACCAGCGTCAGAAAGAAATAGGTATCCGGAAGGTTTTAGGTGCTTCTGCCGGACAGATCATTGTGTTATTATTGAAGAATCTGGTGTTACTGGTGCTTATTGCCTGTTTGATAGCCATGCCGGTCGCCTGGTACTTTATCCATAAATGGCTGGAAGATTTTGCCTATAAAACACCCCTTAACTGGTGGGTCTTTGTGATAGCGGCTTTGGGCCTGCTTGTGTTTGCCGTTATGGTATTGGCTGCAAGAGCCTATTACACAGCTATAGCCAACCCGGTGAAAAGTTTGAGATCGGAGTAAAGAAAGCAGGAGAAGGTATAGTTGACCAGTAGCAGGTAAATGATTATATTTCAGTCTGTTTACAATGGAATAGATGATTGGTGAGTGGCAGAATGAGGATCGTTTAACCGGCAACGTAAAAAGTTTTATATCTGAAATCATGAGCACTTTGAATGATATAATCGGGGAAATTGAGCTGCATTCAGTGGAAGGCATCAAAAAGTGCTTTTCAGGAGGTATAGATCCCAATACTCATTTCAGGGGAGTTCCGCTCATTTATGAGTTGATAAGTGAATACACCCGTTCGCCCCGGTTTAAGGAATGCGTCCGGGTTTTCATGGATCATGGGTTGGAATTTGAAGATAAGGCACTGCTGGCCGTTTTGCTGAATGATGCCGTTTCACTGAAAGAATATATTAGCCATGCTCCCGAAACCGTCAGAAAGCGGTATACGCTCAAATGTGCCTATACTCAGATGCATGAAGCTACACTTTTACATATCTGTGCTGAATTTAACCACCTCGCCTGTGCTGAAGTACTTGTCGGGCAGGGAGCGGATATCAATATACAGGCAGGATTTGATGAAAACGGGTTTGGCGGGCAGACACCCGTTTTTCATACGGTTAATCAAAACGGAAATCAAAGCGTGGATATGCTCCATTACCTGATTTCCTGCGGAGCAGATCTGCAGATCACCATTCCCGGAATCATCTGGGGAAAAGGATATGAATGGGAAACTCTTATTCCTTCTGTCAATCCGGTCAGCTACGCTATGATGGGCCTTTTGCCACAAATGCACCGGGATGAAAGGGTTATTTCAGAAATAGTCACCATGTTACTCAGGCATGCGTATGGCATTGTATATACTCCCTCTAATGTGCCCTGTGCTTATCTGAGAAAGTGAAGCCTGTAAAACGGGGAATTTCCGATCATGTAAAGAAATATACACATCAGCGGGAGGGAATTTCTGATGGATGATGAAATTGCCTTAGCAGTTTGTACCATTAAAACCTTATCAACGGCTTATTGGTCGCTGCGCTTCTTTACGAAGTAATGCTGAATCAAAGAACCGATAAAGGCGAATAATAATCCGTTCAGTACCGAGGCGATAACTACAATTCCGGGTGCCACCTCATCTTCCGGTGGAATATGATCCAGAAAGAGCAATTTAAACCCCCAGAGAAAACCCGTTACACCCAGGATGAAACCGCAAATTATACCTGTCTTGTTTTTCATTGTTATTCTTTTTGTCTATCAGGGATTTTCACAATTTCGTCACTTTTTCCCTTATAATGACAGATAACGTTTCGCAGTGGGATAAAGATACAGGCTTTACCCCACTGCGTCCTGCGTCTTCATAATTTCAGAGTTGCAGTGAAGCGAGCATTTCTCCCTCCGGATGCTCATGCTCTTTCGCATTGTAATGAAGATAAAGGCCGTCTTTGCCATTGCTTTTTTCAAGTGCTCTGAGTGCCTTCACCGGTATTACCATGGCAGATCTGTTGCTACGGACATCAGCAAATTCCCATTTTTTCAATGTATTCCCTTTTTGATCTTTGATCGTGATACTCCTGCCGCTACCCACGTCATCTTTTGTGCAGTGTTTGTAGTGAATGCGTAGTTCATCCTGATCATTCGCGGTATTCAGCTTTAGTTTCCGAAGATTCAGAGGTTGATTAACATACTGCTGAAGAACCAGTTTATCATTGAGATAAATCTCGTAGCTGTCGAGTCCGGCTTTTGTTGTAAAACCGAAAGTAATGAAGCATAATGCGGCTAACATATACAGCTTCACAAGTGCCTGTTTGATTGTTTCGGGTTTCATAAGATACATGTTTAAAATGAAAAAACTTATTTAATAATTATCCCGTAGCAATAATAACTGTAAAGAAACCAAAGCCGAAAAATAGTAGATCAGCTACCCGGATAATAGACTAACCGACGAGAGCCGGGATGTTTCTGCCGGAAAATACAGCCGTACAGAAGTTATTAACTGAGATGATACAGACTGACGAATCCGGTATATTTCTGAAGAAAGACCAGGATTCCGAAAGTAAAGGGAATGTTATCATTTGGAGAAAGAGGTTTGAAAACAGGTAAATACACTTATTGTATTTCTTTAACCTCTGAAACACGATCCTTTTGCTGAAACGATTTTAGAAAATGAAATACAGGCTTACCTCCCTTTTCTCTTTGCTGATCAGTCTTGTTGTTTACACCAGCTCAGCACAAAAATTCACTCTTCCGGTTTTACCTGATACCCAGCATGAGGTCGGTTCAAAACCTGAAATGTTTTTCAGTCAGATCGACTGGCTGATCAGAGAAAAAGACAAGCTGAAAATTCCGATGGTGCTGCACGTAGGGGATGTAGTGCAGCTGGATCATTTTAACGAATGGGAAATAGCCAGCGAAGGGTTTGATAAACTGGATGCACAGCATATTCCTTATGTAATTGCGGTGGGTAATCATGATACGGATATTTATGGTCCCGATGCCAAAACAGATCCCAATCCTAACCTCGATCAACGGATCAGGAACACGGATAAATATAACAGCTACTTTCCGTCGCAACGTTTTTCTCATCAGAGAGGCCGCTTTGAGGCTGGTAAAAGCGATAATGCTTACTATACTTTTCGTGCCGGAGGTATCAACTGGCTGGTCGTTTCACTGGAATTTTGCCCCCGACTGGCCGCTATTCACTGGGCAGGTGATGTAATTAAGTCTTATCCGAAACACAATGTGATTGTCCTGACACATTATTACCTGACATCCAAAGGAGATATCGGTCAGCAGCTGGGGAAGTACGGTGATTTTACGCCACAGGTACTGTTTGATAAGCTGATTAAGAAGTATGCCAATATCCGGTTTGTTTTAAGCGGACACGTCACTACTTCGGCGTTGAAGGTCGATCAGGGAGAACATGGCAACAAAATATATCAGGTATTACAGGATTACCAGGGAGAGGATTTTGGGGGAGGTTACATACGGCTATTTGATTTCGATCTGGAAAAAGGAACTGTTGAAGCCAGGATGTATTCACCGTATTATAACAAAACCAAAGAAGACGAATCCAGGTTTAAATTGGAAGGAATAGAATTCATAAAATAATAATGAATCGGGATGTTTTTAAACATTCCGAAAGGGATAGAAT
>JBEBXQ010000166.1:0-8663 GCA_040391535.1 Telluribacter sp.
GTTAGTGGTCAATGCAGGACGGCCCGCGAATCAGACCGACAAAGAAAGAAAACATGAAAAGGGTAATTGCAGCAATCAATATGACGCTTGACGGGTTTTGTGATCATACAGCAGGCATCCCGGACGAAGAAATACATCAACATTACGCTGATCTGCTGAGAAGTGCTGATACCGCTTTATATGGCAGGATAACCTACCAGCTTATGGAATTCTGGCGAACCGTGCTGGAAAACCCCACAGGCAATAAAGCAATGGACGACTTTGCAGTCGCCATTGACAACACCCCGAAAACTGTTTTTTCCCGCACACTGACAAATGTAGATTGGAAAAGTGCGAAACTGGCAAGTCAGGACCTTGAGAAAGAAGTTTCGGAACTCAAACAACAAGCAGGTGCAGCCGTTTTTGTGTGCAGTCCAAGCTTGATTGCTGCTTTGACCAAACTTAATTTAATAGACGAATATCAGCTTTGCGTTCACCCTGTTATCGCAGGAAGTGGTTTGCCGTTATTTAAAAACATCAGCGAAAAAATTACGCTTAAACTCATAAAGACCAAAACGTTTGGTAGTGGCGCAGTCATTCTTTATTATGAACCTACATAAAAACAATGAACCGCTAATTAAAGTATTAGCAAACAGGCGGGAGTTTAGCCCAAAAACAAAAGCCTGCCATTTTGAAATGACAGGCTTTTGTTACAATTAAATCTGTTAGAAGCAGATCAATACCGGTAAGTATCCGGCTTAAACGGTCCTTCAACCGTAACACCAATGTAGGCTGCCTGCTCGGCACTCAGCGTTTCCAGCTTCGCGCCTACATGTGAAAGATGCAACGCTGCTACTTTCTCATCCAGTACTTTTGGTAATACATATACCTGTTTATCGTATTTTTCGATATCATTCCAGAGTTCAATCTGCGCCAGGGTCTGATTTGAGAAAGAGCAGGACATCACAAAGGAAGGGTGCCCCATTGCACAACCCAGGTTAACCAGACGGCCTTCAGCCAGTATGATCACATCATTACCATTGATATTATACAAATCAACCTGAGGCTTGATCTGTGACTTGGTATTTCCGAAATTGGCATTCAGCCATGCCATATCAATTTCATTATCAAAATGGCCGATGTTACAAACCACCGCCTTGTCACGCATTTTCAGGAAGTGACGATCGGTAATGATGGATTTGTTACCGGTAGCGGTTACAAAAATATTCGCACGGCTTACGGCTTCATCCATCGTTACTACTTCATAACCATCCATAGCGGCCTGCAAAGCACAGATCGGGTCAATTTCAGTAACCAGTACCCGGCAGCCTGCACCACGAAGGGATTCCGCCGAACCTTTTCCTACATCACCATAACCGGCAACAACGGCTACTTTTCCGGCCAGCATCAGGTCTGTTGCGCGGCGGATAGAATCAACCAATGACTCACGGCATCCGTATTTATTATCAAATTTGGACTTCGTTACAGAGTCATTCACGTTGATGGCCGGAATAAAAAGGGTTCCGTTTTTCTGACGCTCATACAAGCGGTGAACGCCTGTTGTGGTTTCCTCCGAAAGTCCGTTGATACCGGGAATGAGTTCAGGATAACGATCAAAAACCATATTGGTAAGATCGCCCCCATCGTCAAGAATCATATTCAATGGCTGACGCTCTTCTCCGAAAAACAAAGTTTGCTCGATACACCAGTCAAATTCTTCTTCGTTCATTCCTTTCCAGGCATATACCGGAATTCCGGCAGCGGCAATGGCTGCGGCAGCGTGATCCTGGGTAGAAAAAATATTACATGACGACCAGGTTACCTCAGCTCCTAACTCAACCAGGGTTTCGATCAGAACGGCAGTCTGAATAGTCATGTGAAGGCATCCGGCAATACGCGCTCCTTTCAGCGGCTGCGAAGGGCCGTATTCTTTGCGGATGGACATCAGGCCCGGCATTTCTGCCTCAGCGAGTGTAATTTCTTTGCGCCCCCAATCGGCCAGCGTAATATCCTTTACTTTATAAGGCAGGTAAGTCTGTGTTGACGTTGACATTTTTTATATTGTTTTAGTAATGACAGATGCACAATTTTAACGTTGCAAAATTAACCAATTGCACCCATTTAACTAAAAAATCAGATGTTTAATGTATTCTTATAAAGAATTTTGGATAATTTATCTGTTTAAATCATAAATACTGGTTATTATAAACATTTTATGGATTTTCTGACGGAAGGATGGACAATTTGTCTACTGAGCAACTTTCTTGCAGACACAACCACCTTTGCTCTCTAAAGGAAAAACAACCGGCCGGATAGCCTGTATCCCGTGGGGACCAGTACTATTAAAAACTTATTGACACAACTAAATACCATATGAAAAAACAATTGATAATGGCTTTATGCCTGATGCCGTTCCTGTCTCTGGCTCAATCTACGCAGGAAACGTTTGCTGAAAAACTGGGATTTCCCAAAGGGAAAAAGGTGATCATTATGCACATTGATGACGCAGGGATGTCGTATGAATCCAACCTGGGAACTATAAAAGCACTGAAAGAAGGGGTCGCGAATTCGGTAAGCGTAATGATGCCGACACCCTGGGTTCCGGGGTTTGTTCATTTTCTGAAGGACAATCCGGATGTAGACGCGGGATTACACCTGACGCTGACATCAGAATGGAAGTCATACCGTTGGGGTCCGCTGGCCGGAAAGCCGACGGTTCCGTCGCTGGTAGATCAGGAAGGGGCACTCTGGAGAAGTGTAGGCGAAGTAGTCAGAAACGGTACCCCGGAGGAAGTAGAACGTGAAATAATGGCACAGCTTGACCGCGCCAGAACGCTGGGTTTTGAACCTACCCACCTTGATTCTCACATGGGTACCTTATTTGCCACTCCTGAGTTTCTGGAACGCTATGTAAAAGTGGGTATTCAGGAAAAAATTCCGGTAATGATGCCCGGAGGCCATAACACACTGGTTTTTGAAAGCGAAGGACTGAGCAGCCAGCAGCAGGAAATGATCAGGCAGCTCGGACAGAAAATATGGGCAGCGGGTTTACCGGTACT
Source organism: Telluribacter sp. (assembly GCA_040391535.1). GTDB lineage: Bacteria > Bacteroidota > Bacteroidia > Cytophagales > Spirosomataceae > JBEBXQ01. The sequence continues at coordinate 3,039 of JBEBXQ010000166.1, forward strand.
GGACGATCTGCATAACCAGAGCTACGGATGGGTGCCGGAAAACAAACACACCATTTCTAAAGAGGATCTGCAGAAATACAAAACCGGAAAATACATTGAAGGATTGAAAAATACCAGGCCCGGACTAACCATGATGATTATGCACTGTACGCATCAGACAGAGGTATTTGAACATATTTCAGATTCGGGTGTTACCCGTGAAGGCGATTTGCTGGCTATGATTGATCCTGAGCTGAAAGCCTATATTGAAAAAGAAGGTATCATCCTGACCACCTGGCGGGAAGTCATGAAGCGCAGGCAGGCGCTGAGATAGCACAAAAAACAAGAGCGAAGGCCGGCTAAGGTGTTCGCTCTTGTTTTTAAAGGCTTTCAGAGGATTACACCAATACTGAAAAACTTTTAAGAATGGCTCCCAAACGTACCGCGTCAAAAATACGGGCCTGCGTTCCGCCATGGTTCAGCACCGATTGCTCGTGCGAGGTAATACAGAGTTCACAACCGTTTAATGCCGAAATAACCAGGCTCAACAGCTCGAAAAATTCTTTTCCAAGCACCGGGTTGGCCATGATGCTCATTTTAATACCCGCCGGTGCCGTTTCGTAATATTCTTTTTTGACGAAATGCCTGAAACGGTAAAATACGTTATTGGCATTCATCAGCGAAACACAAGCCGAAATTTCAGCAAGTTCTTTATCGTCTGCACCTTCCCGGGTAGCCAGTTCTGTAAATGCTGTAATCAGTGCCTGATTTTTCTCATTAACAGCCACGCCCAATGCCAGCAGAACCGCTTCCTTGCGGTTCAGGTTTTGCGATTTCAGTACATTCCCTACATTGATTTTAAGATCTTTCATGTAGCGGTGATCCAGAGACGCCAGCCTGTCAATCAATACACTTTCAAAATCGGCAGCAAGATTTACCTCTTTATACAAGGAATCTTTTGTGTTGCCGGTTGCAGCAAAAGGATACATAATATTTTAAATTTTATGAAATCTTTACCGGATTTCCTGTGATCAGAATGAATAAAAACAGGGGAAAAGCTGCTAAACTTATCCCCTGTCATACCGTATTTTAAATAAAAATTAAGCTTCGATGGTAGCTTCACCTTTCTGCCAGTTACAAGGACAAAGCTCATCAGTCTGAAGCGCGTCCAGTACACGAAGAACCTCATTTACGTTACGGCCAACCGACAGGTCGTTGGCACATACCCAGCGAACGATACCCTGCGGATCAACGATCAAAGTTACGCGGTAAGCCACTTTTTCATTTTCTTCCAGAATACCCAGCTCAGCTGCCAGTGATTTTGAAGTATCGGCCAGCATAGGGAATTGCAGTCCACGAAGATCGTCATGGTTTTTACGCCATGCCAGGTGAACGAACTCACTGTCAGTAGACGCACCGATCAGCAACGTATCACGGTCTGAGAAATCTTCTGTGTGACGGTTAAATTCTGCAATTTCAGTAGGGCACACGAAAGTAAAGTCTTTCGGCCACCAGAACATCACCATCCATTTACCGGCGTTTTTATGATCTTCAGAAGTAATATCATAAAACTCCTGTCCTTTTTCTAAAGAAACAACCGCTGTCTTTTTGAATGCAGGAAACTCCTGTCCTAATGAAATCATTCCGTTACTCATGCTATTTTTAGTTGGTTTGTTAATTGCACTTTTTTACTAAGCAAAATTAACTCACTATTCCTCTGAAAGCAATAGTCTACAGACCAAAAAACCTCAAATCATTAAAATGGATGATTAATATCATGATAGACAAGAAGATACACCGGCAAAACAAGAACAATGAAATAATAAGTAAAAATATAATTATTCGAATTTTATAAAGAATATCAATACTTATACTTATCATATTACAAAAACTGAACAACGCTTTCCAGCTGCATTCCCCTGGAGCCTTTAACCAAAACGGTAGTGTCTGTCACCGGGTTATCCATAATCCAGTTATGAAGCGAAAATTTATCCGGGAAGTAATAAGCTTTAGGTAATGCTTCCAAAGCATACTTCATAAAATTCCCGGCAAGAATAACCGTATCGAATCCGCAGGAAGCGATCAACTGACCGAGTAGTGCATGTTCGGATTCGGTAGCATCACCTAATTCAAACATATCGCCCAGAATCACCATTTTCCGGGGCACGTCCAGTGCTGCAAAGCTCCTTATCGCGGCGGTCATGGAAGACGGATTGGCATTATAAGCATCGAGAAATACCGTATTGGTACCTTTCTCAATTACCTGAGACCGGTTATTTTCAGGAATAAAAGATGCAACGGCACTGTTGCAGTCTTCTTCCATGACATCAAAGTATTTACCTACAGACAGCGCCGCGGTGATATTATCAAAATTATATTTCCCCGAAAGATGCGTTTCCACACGATCTCCCTCAGCAGATACATAGGCAATGAAAGGTAATTCCTTTACCAGCACCGGTTTACTACCCTCCGATTCAGACTGATAAAAAACAATTTCCCCGAACGCGCGCCGTTTGGCTACCATTTCCATCAGATCTTCATTTTGGGCATTCACAAAAACCACTCCTTTTTTCTTTGATAAATAATCAAGCAGCTCACCCTTCCCTTTTTTAACGCCATTCAGGCTTCCGAATCCTTCGAGGTGGGCTTTTCCTACATTGGTAATCAGCCCGTGGGTAGGCTGCGCTATTTTACTGAGTAATGCAATTTCTCCCGGATGATTGGCACCCATTTCAATAATAGCAAACTCACAGTTTTCAGGATCAATACTCAGTAAAGTCAGTGGAACGCCTATATGATTATTAAAATTACCCTGCGTAAAAGCGGTCTTATACTTTTTTGAAATAACGCTGGCGATCAGCTCCTTGGTGGTGGTTTTGCCGTTACTTCCGGTCAGGCCAAAAACCGGGAAAGTGAATGTTTTCCTGTGAAGTGCCGCCAGTTCCTGCAGCGCTGCCAGGGCATCCTCTACCCCTATCAGGCGCTCATCCTCATCTCCTTCTGTTTTTTCATCGATAACGGCATAGGCGGCACCGTTTTCCAGTGCCTGCCTGGCATAAAGATTCCCGTTGGAATTTTCTCCTTTCAGAGCAAAAAAGATCTGATTTTTTTTCAGTTGACGGGTATCAATACAAACGCCGGAAGTAGTTTTAAAAAGTTTATATAATTGTTCTATTTCCATTTTTTTCGCCGGAATCAATTTATGTTTGTGCTTTTCGTTATTAAAATACTGTCAAAATTAAAGGATAATCGGCAACGATGAACAATAAATATTTTTACCTGACTCTATTAACCGGAATTACCTTCTACCTGCCCGCACAGAATCCATGGTTCAGAGAGAATCCGGCTGTCGGCATTATGTATAACGGAAAGAGTTTACCCAATGCGTGGGCCGGAGGCCTTAACGCTCCTCAGTATGCCACCATGTTTCTGAACGATGACGATACGCCGGATCTGGTGGTTTTTGATCGTACGCAAAACAAGGTAAGTACTTTTCTGGGTAATGCCGGTTTAAAGGCCTGGGAATATGCACCACAATACGAATCCCGATTTCCGGCTATACAGCACTGGATGCAACTCGTTGATTATGACCAGGACGGAGAAAAAGAGTTATTCACTCATCATCCGCAGGGTATTGCTGTTTATCGTAAAAAAGCAGAGGCCGGATCCTGGATATGGGAAACAGACCAGCCACTGCTTTATACTGAAAATATAAGCGGGCAGCAAACAGCGCTGTCTGTAACCTCCACTGATATTCCGGCCATTACGGATATCGACGGGGATGGCGATATCGACATTGTGACGTTTGAAATTCTGGGCGACTACGCTCAGCTCCACCTCAATCAGAGTATTGAAAAATACGGCTCGCCGGACAAGCTTGAATTTAAGCTCAACGGACAATGCTGGGGGAACTTTATGAAACATTCCTGTGATTCGTTTGATCATGATATGGCCTGTGATGCTACGGAGTCGGGCAGAATGGACAATTACCGTACGCAGCACGCCGGCAATGCGGTAATGCTTTATGATCTGAATGGTGATCAGAAAAAGGATATGATCCTGGGCATTGTCTCCTGTGATAATCTCAGCCTGTTAATCAATGAAGGGAGCAATAGAGTCGCTGATTTCAAAACAAGTACTGCAGACTTCCCGCCTTCCTACCCGGTCAATATGCCTTCGTTTCCTGCTGCCTATATGGAAGACGTTACCTTTGATGGCATTCCTGATCTGCTCGTGGCACCTAACGTATCCGTAAATGAGGGAAATCAGATCAATTTCAGCTCTTCAGGCTGGTTGTATGAAAATACAGGCTCAGCCGCAATACCGGAATTCACTCTTGTTCAGAAGGATTTTCTTCAGGAGTTAATGCTGGATGCAGGCGAATACGCCGCACCTCTGCTAGCGGATATTGACGGAGACGGCCTGACGGACCTGCTGATCGGCACAGCGGGAACACACCTGGAAGGTAGTTATAAAGGTACGATCTGGTTGTTAAAGAACATCGGTACTTCGCAACAGCCAAAGTTTGAAGTACGGGACCAGAATTATCTGAATATTTCAGCGAATGATGCCTTGACCCATATCCGTCCGCAATGGGCCGATTTTAACGGAGACGGCGTGCCTGACCTGGGATTTTCGGCCATTGCAGGTCGCCAGCTCAGGTATTACTATATTCCCAATAAAGCTGCTAAAGGACAACCTGCACAATTCAACCCTGCTGAACGGGTCACTTATCCAATTCCCGCCAATCTGCAGCTGACCAATCATCTTTATTTCTATGACGGTGATCAGGACGGCGATCTGGATTTAGTAATTGGTGGAGTACAGGGAAATATTTTCTATTATCAGAATAACGGAACAGCTGCTGCACCTGTGTTTTCATTAGTAACTGAAAGCCTGGGAAATATCAGCATTAACTTTTCGGCACGGTATGTAAAAGTTGCTGTAGCGGATCTGGATATGGACGGACAGGCAGACCTCATTTATACCGATAACAGCGGGAAAATTTCCGTTTTGTCCGAAGGCCCCTGGAATGCCTGGACAAAGAAGGAAGAAAGCATCGCTACCCTTAGCGACAACAAAGCGACCGGTCCGTTAGGATGGGAATTAATTCCGGCACTGGCCGATCTTAACAACGACAGTAAACCAGATCTGATCATAGGTACACAAGCAGGAGGTATCCGTCATTTTGAAAATATAAAAGAAGGAAAAGTCACGGGAATTGATCCGGGAGAAGCCTGGGAACTCACCGTTTCTCCCAATCCTGCGAATGAGCGCGTCACCATTAAATCCAATAAAACCGCACGCTTATCTGTCTATAATATCTCCGGTAGTGAAATAACAACGCCACTCAATTCGATTGAATACGGGAAACCCGGGTTTATTGAAATCAATCAATGGCAGCCGGGTATTTACTTTCTCCAGTTTACATTTGAGAATCAGGTGCTGGTAAAAAAGCTGGTGGTACAGTAGAAAATGTTATGAATCATTTTTCCGATTCCTTTCTGAATAACTTTCTCTGCCTTTGCCCGGAAAACGAATTGAGCGTATTTGCTATACGATGAAGATAACAGAGCTACGCTCCTTTTTAAATTTTATTCATTTTTTTCTACGAAGATGTCAGGGCTAATGCCCCTGGCAATCTTT
>JBEBXQ010000167.1:0-8338 GCA_040391535.1 Telluribacter sp.
TGACTATCCATACGATTAAAGCATCAGGCTTCTTATCCCCGCCAGTTTCTGCGGATACGGTATACGCTATTATCAAATTGCATAATTCAATAATTTTATATAAAAACGAAGTAGGAAAGGCAGTAAAGTGCTCTTTCTGATTGAGACATTGACCTTAATTACTTGGAATCCGAATTACAACATAACCCAGAACCTGCTGACTACCTCGTAATAACTCATAAAAAGGAATTTGAGGAAATTTACAGGTTACACTGGCAGCGGCTTTATGATTTTGCCCTTATTAAAACGCAGGACAAAGATGTGGCTGAGGAGATTGTACAGGATCTGTTCGTCACAATCTGGGAAAAACGAAAAGAGCTACGCATTATCAATCTGCAAAGCTATCTGTTCACTTCAGTCCGTAACAGGATTATCAACCATTACAACCAGAAAATCTTCGCGGACCTCGACACCGCTACGGATACGGTCGCGCCGGACTACCCGTTATTTCTCGATGAACTGGAATCCGCACTGAGTGAAGCATTAGGTCAACTTCCCCCGAAAACACACAATATCTTTATGATGAACCGGTTTGAAGGAAAATCAGCCCGGGAAATTGCTCAGAAATTAAATATTCCCCAGCGTACCGTGGAATATCACATCACCCAGGCACTCCGTCAGTTAAAAATACTGCTCAAAAACAGCATCGCCATAGTGCCGGCATTTATTTTCTGTATAATATTTTAAAGAATAAATCTGCAAATTCAGAGTTTTAACATAAACTTTCCGTGATTATTTTATCTCATTTGCGGTAATACTCCATTTCTATGTCTTTATATAAAGGGGTTGTTAATCAAATATGAGCAAGGAAAATTTCTACACATTACTAAGCCGTTACCGCAGTGGCAACTGTACAGATCAGGAAAAAAGACTGGTGGAACAATGGTTTGCCACCCAGGGTGAGGAAATTCCTGTGCGCAGTGATCAGGAAAACAACACCATCGAGGAGCGTATCTGGAGCGCCATACAGGATCAGACAGAGCCAGAAAAGCCTGTAATACATTTATGGAGATGGGTGGCCGCCGCTGTGGCCTTCATCGCGCTGGTATGGGGCGGCTACAAATTCAGCTCATCCGAAAACGGACTTGCTGATGGTATGATGGCTGTGCACTCCGCACGTGAAAGTCTGGCAACAGAAAGCAATACATCGGATAGTATGAAAATTTTCCGTCTTCCTGATGGCTCTGAAATCCAGCTTTCACCCAATAGCAGTATCTCCTATCCATTACAGTTTGAGGGTAACACCCGTGAAGTATTTTTAAAAGGGAAAGCTTTCTTCAATGTGACAAGAGATACAGAAAGGCCCTTTTTTGTACATAGCGGAGAAGTGATTACAAAGGTGCTCGGTACCAGCTTTTGGGTAGCAGGAAGTGACAATAATGAAGCTATTGAAGTGTCGGTAGTAACAGGCAAAGTATCGGTTTCTCAAAACACAGGAGGCAATAAACCAGAAACCGGCATTGTAAAAGGGGGCGTTATATTAACTGCTAATCAACGTGTTAAGTATACTCCCCTGACTCATTCTTTTGAAACAGGACTGGTGACAAACCCGATACCGCTCACCAGTAAAAAAGAAATGCCTGAAGCAGAATCGTTTGCTTTTGAAGACGTACCGATTACTGCAGTAATCGGTAAACTTGAAAAGACCTACGGAATTGAAATCATTCTGGAAAACGAAGCGCTGACCGGATGTCTGTTTAAAGGAGATATTACACATCAGCCTCTGTTTACGAAGCTGGATTTACTTTGTTCTTCCATTAATGCCGGTTACGAAGTCCGTGGAACCAGAATACTGATAAGCGGGAAAGGCTGTTCAACTGATAACTTAAATCCTTAACTTCTATGAAATAACATGCTCATAAAAAAGAGCCGAACGTGTTACCAGCACCTTCGACTCTCCATAACTCCCCCCTGTTGCGTCTAACAAATCTTCATTAAAACTAATGAATCCGGAGGGGTTTTGCTCAACTTTTTCAAGCATTAAACAAAACGTTCAAATCTAATGAAAAAACGAATACATTTTCATCCTCTCATCCAGCAAATTATGAGGATTACCGTTTTGCAATCAATTTTATTATGTATTGCCATGTCACTGGGTTATGCAGGTGACGGCCATACTCAGGATTTACTGGATCGTTCTGTTACGATCCGTATGAAAAATGCTGAAATCCGTAATGTTCTGACACAAATTGAACAACAGGCTAAAGTTCAGTTTATATACAGTTCCAATACCATTGGCGCCAGTCGCAAAATCAATGTGGTTGCCGATAACCGGAAACTGTCGGAAGTACTTGAAATGGCGCTGAAACCGCAACAAATTTCTTACCGTATCGTGGGCGGACAAATCATGCTTCAGAAAGAACCGGAAACACCGCTTCAGGGTCGTCCGGAGAAAGAAGAATCCATAGTTGCCGACAAGGTAATTTCAGGAAAAATCACAGACTCAAAAGGAGGCGGACTGCCCGGAGTTACGGTGGTACTGAAAGGATCCCAGCAGGGTACCATCTCCGATTCTGAAGGCTCCTTTTCCATTAACGTACCCGATGAGAATGCCGTGCTGATCTTTTCGTTCGTCGGTTATATGAGCCAGGAGGTAACTGTAGGTAACAAAACCGGTATTGATGTTATTCTTCGGGAAGATGAGAAATCGCTCGATGAACTGATCGTGGTAGGATATGGAAAGCAATCTACCCGTCAGCTTTCCAGTTCAGTTTCAACCGTCAGCGGAAAAGATTTTGCGGATCTGCCCGTTACACAGTTCACACAGAAATTACAGGGAAAACTTGCCGGTGTACAGATTTCACAGGCAACCGGTACACCTGGAGCAGGTATGACCGTCAGGGTCAGAGGTGCCGCTTCGATGAACGCTGGCGCGGACCCGTTGTATGTGGTCGACGGCAATCCGATCGTGGGTGGCATCAGTAACATTAACCCTAATGAAATAGAAACCATCAGCGTATTGAAAGATGCCTCAGCTACTGCATTATATGGTTCACGGGCAGCCAATGGTGTGGTTCTTATTGAAACCAGGAAAGCTGCTCCGGGTACTACACGCATTGATTACAGCAGTTATTTCGGGCTTCAGCAGGTACCACAACGCGGTCGTCCGGATATGATGACGGCAAGAGAGTTCGCTACCTGGCGGAAAGAGCTGGCCGAAGAAAGGGGTCTGGAAGTAGATCCTGTGTTTCAGAATCCTGAGCAGTATGGTGACGGCACCAACTGGTTTGACGCCATTACGCGCGTTGCACCGATGACGGATCACAGCCTGTCATTAGGTACAGGAACCGAGAAATTCAGCACCAACGTAACCGCAGGTTTTCTGAGTCAGGATGGCGTTGTTGTAGGATCAGGTTATAAAAGATATTCATTACGTGTCAATACCAATTTCAGACCGCATGAAAAAGTAACCATCGGTCTGAATGTAGCCCCTACCTATGCAACCAATACCAATACCGGCGTGGATAATGTGGGCGGACCTTTCAATGAAGCGCTGCAAACATCTCCTCTGGCACCTTTGAAGAATCCTGACGGAACGCTTACACTAACGGCATTTTCACCGGGAATGTTTCCAACTCCCAACTATGCAAGAACGCTTACCGACAGAGTCGTGGACAACAAGGATACCCGCATTCTGTCCAATTTATTCGCAGAATACCAACCTTTACCGGGCCTGTATCTGAAAACATCCGGTAATATTGACATGGGAAGCTACCGTGGCTTCAACTTTAACGGTACCACCACGGGTTCACGTGGAGTAGGACTTTATCAGACACCATTCTCTACCCTTTCCCAGAGTTCGTACATGTCGTGGGTAAATGAAAATACCCTGAATTATCAAAAGGAAATCGGAGACCATAGTTTTGACGGCCTTATCGGATTTACAGCACAACGGTTCAGGGATGACGCAAGCACCATCAACGGAAGCAATTATCCGGATGATAAAGTACAGACCATCAGTGCGGCAGGTACCATCACAGCCTCAAGCAGTATTCAGGAGTGGAGCCTGCTTTCCTACCTGGCCAGACTGAACTATAACTACAAAGGTAAATATCTGGTTTCTGCATCCATCCGGCGCGACGGTTCCTCCCGTTTTGGTGCCGACAACCGATGGGGAAGCTTCCCTTCTGTATCGTTAGGCTGGATTTTATCTGAGGAGAATTTCCTGACAGATGTTCAGGCTATTTCATTCCTGAAATTAAGAGCAAGCTACGGGGTTACCGGGAATTTCAATATCGGGAATTACACGCATATTCCTACCATATCCGCGGCCAATTATGTATTCGGCGGCAGTATTGCAGGGGGAAGAAGAGTGGATAATCTGGCCGATCAGGCCATTGGCTGGGAGTCCAATGAGCAGTTCAACATTGGTCTTGACCTGAACCTGCTCAACGACAGGATCAGCTTAACCTATAACTATTACCGCAAAAACACCAGCGACCTGCTGTTTAAAGTAGGGGTTCCGCGTGCATCAGGTTTCCCGGATATACAGACTAATATCGGCGGACTGAAATTCTGGGGACATGAAATCTCGGTAAGTACCTCCAACATCCGAAACAAGGAATTGCAATGGAATACGGATTTCAATATTTCCTTTGACCGCAACGAGGTCGTATCCCTCGGTAATAAAACGTCGCGTCTCATCAGCGGGCCGGGCAGCGGTGTGATCGGTGGTTCCAATATTACCATCGTAGGACAGCCGATCGGTATGCTTTACGGCATGGATCATCTGGGTGTGTACAAAGATCAGGCAGATTTCGATAATTCACCGAAACACACTACTTCACAGGTCGGAACCGTAAAATTCAGAGATGTGAACAATGACGGCATCATCACTGTCGATGATGCTACGATGATCGGAAATCCGCATCCAAAGTTCATTTTTGGTATGACCAATACACTGCAGTATAAAGGATTTGACTTTTCAGCAACGCTTTCAGGAACTTACGGCAATGATATCCTTCGCGGATCAGAACAGACATTAACCAATCTTGATGGTGTTTTCAATGTCCTGTCTGACGTAAAAGACCGCTGGAGATCCCCTGAAAACCCCGGAAAAGGAAGATACGGAAGTCTTGCCGCCGGAACCACCGGTCTGGAGCGCGACTGGTGGGGAAGCCAGATGCTGTATAAAGCAAGCCATATTTCCATCAACAATGTCACCCTGGGTTATGGAGTTCCTTTAAACAGCAACAGTGCACTGAAAAGACTCCGTGTTTATGCAAGCATTCAGCAACTCCATATCTTCACCAGATACCCCGGTGCTAACCCGCAGGTTTCTGTAAGTACTTCCTCTACCGGGTTAGGTATCGACGGCGGGTCCTATCCCATACCCAGAACCTATACGTTCGGAGTAAATGTTGGATTTTAAATATTTAGGCTAAATTTTAACTGACATAAGGTGATGAAATTTAAGATCATACCCATACTGATTATATCCCTGGCATTTGGATCATGCAGCGATTTTCTGGATGTTTCTCCACAAAACGCAGTAGTGCCATCTAATTTTTTCCAGTCTGAAGCCGATTTTGCTCAGGCAGTAAACGGAACATACGCTCCGCTGCAAAGTTTATACAACAACCAGACCAGCTGGGTGATGGGGGAAATGCGCTCAGATAATACGCACTTTTTTTACAACAATGACTTCCGTTCACCCATGCCGGAAGAGATCGACGAGTTTGTAAACGGAGCAGAAAATACGGTTTCGGCCGACCGGTATTATATCAATTATGACATGATAGCCCGGGCAAACAAGATACTTTCCGTTATTGATGACGCCGGTCTGGAAAAAGGGGTAAGTGATAATTTTAAAGGCCAGGCTCTGTTTCTACGTGCTTTGGGATACTTTGACCTGGTCCGCTATTACGGGGGTGTTCCGCTTCCTTTGACACCGGCCACAGATCTGGCTTCCGCTACTTTGCCGAGGTCTCCAAGTGAAGAGGTGTATGATCAGATCATCTCGGATGCAACAGAGGCTACAGGTTTACTCCCTGATAAAGCTCATCAGGAAGCCGGCAGAGCTACTTCAGGAGCGGCCTGGATGCTGTTGGGAGACGTTTACCTTAATCTGAAAAACTGGAATGAAGCTGAAAAAGCCCTGACAAAAGTAACCGGTTATACACTGGTGAGCGATTATGCAGCCGTTTTCAATCCGTCTAACAAAAACAATTCAGAATCTGTTTTTGAAGTTCAATACCTTGAAGGAACATCGCTGGGGCTTGCCAGCTCATTTCCGTATGCCTTCGTTCCTTTGTCACCCGACTATGCAAAATATACCCTCGGGCCCGTGGGGTCTCAGTCTGCTTCCGGTTCCGGATGGAATATCCCTACTGATGACCTGCTGGCAGCTTACGAAGACCCTGTAAAGGACAAGCGTTTAAACGCTTCGATTGGGTTCATAACCGGGCCGTCGGGCGTATCAGACACCAGCTATGTCAATTTGCCTTATATCAAAAAATACCAGTATCCTCATACCGTATTTAACCAATCCAATGTCAACTTCCCGGTTTATCGCTATTCGGAGACCTTACTCATGCTGGCTGAAGCGGCCAATGAGCAGGGGAATGTCACAGCAGCTCAGAACTACCTGAACCAGGTCCGTGCAAGAGCCGGACTGGCTAATTCAACGGCGCAGGATCAGGTTTCCATGCGGGCCGCCATTCTGAATGAGCGCAGGGTCGAGCTGGCTTTCGAAAACAAACGCTGGCTGGACCTGGTCAGAACAGGCAATGCGATCAGCGTCATGAATGCCTATGGAGCAAAATTAAAGGCAGATCCCGCGTATTTTTATCTGACGCCCGCATCTTATTCCTTAACCGAAAAGCATCTTTTGTTTCCGATACCATTCCTGGAAATCCAGGTTAATCCGGATCTGAAACAGAATACCGGTTATTAATTCAGCATAAACAAGTACCGGCTATCCCTGAACCCTGAAATAAGTATCTGATATTTGCTTTCATTCAATTATTCAGATATTTTGCTTTGAAAAGATCCCTGGACTGATTCCGGACCAGGGATCTTTCCTGAAAAACAATAAAACCAACCTGAGGTAATTCAGTATAAAAGAAAACCATCATGATGAACCATTACTTAGAAAAAATTACCTTCACCTGTCTGCTGGCCGGTTGTTTTACAGTTCCTGCCCTCGCCCAGAAGAATGAAAAAGTACCGGCTCCCCTTCGTTTTGAAAAGAAAATGATTGCTTCCGAAAGTTATGAAACCGTGGCGGTTTTTGATGTTAATAATGATGGGATACAGGATATTGTTTCCGGAGAATTCTGGTACAAAGGGCCTGAATTTTTCGACCGGTTTTTTATCGGCCCGGTAAAGCGTCATGGTGAATATACCGATGATTTCACTGCTATTCCGATGGATGTGAACGGGGACGGGAACATTGATATCATCACGGGCGGATGGTTTAACAAAAGCCTTATCTGGCGTGAAAACCCGGGTAATAACGGCCCGTGGAAAGACCACATTATTGATGAAACCGGCAATGTGGAAGCCGCGGGTGCCTGGGATGTTGACAATGACGGCTTCCCTGAGATTGTCCCTAATAATCCAAACGACGCACTGAAGTTTTATAAACTTGACAGGGATAAGAATGGTAAAGGACTGGGCACATTTACAAAAACGGAAGTGGCCGGTAAACAAGGTCACGGACTTGGTTTCGGAGATATTAACGGCGACGGAAGAGGTGATTTCATTGTCAGCGGCGGTTGGATCGAAGCGCCGGAAAATGCATTGAAAGATAAATGGGTCATCCATCATGACTTCAACTTTGAAGACGCCAGCGTACCCATGATTGTAACAGACGTAAATGGTGACTCCAAAAACGATATCATTGTAGGCCAGGCACACAGCTATGGACTGGACTGGTATGAACAAACCGAAAAATCAGGTAAAACAGCATGGATAAAGCATCCGATTGATCCGTTCAACTCTCAGTTTCACAGCATGGAATGGGTGGATCTGGATGGTGACGGAAAAATGGAACTGGTAACCGGGAAACGCTACCGTGCCCATAATGGCAGTGACCCGGGAGAGAAAGACCTGCTGGGCTTATACTATTTCAAGTGGAACGGAGAATCGTTTGTCAAGCAGATTATTTCGTACGGACCTTATGGTGTCGGGAAGGGAATCGGGGTTCAGTTTTTCATTGCTGACCTTAATAAAGACGGCCGGAAAGATATTATAGTGGCGGGGAAAGACGGTCTTTGTGTATTTTTCAATAAAGGCAACGATTAAGCCGCACGAAACTCCCGTTACGTCGGACGTCAGTCATACAAACAGATTAAAA